>DNNJ01000207.1:5537-5765 GCA_003487955.1 Clostridiales bacterium
TTCTTTATTTCTCTTTGTATGCAGCAAGATTGCTTCCATCAATTGATTTCCGATTGTAAATACAGGATTCAAGCTTGTCATAGGGTCCTGGAAAATAATACTTATTTGATTTCCTCTGATTTTCTGCATTGTTTCTTTGTTGCAGCCAACCAGTTCCTTGCCTTTTAATTTTATACTGCCGCTTACAATTCTTCCGGGATTTGTCAGAATTTGAAGTATGGAATATGC
>DNNJ01000207.1:5987-7169 GCA_003487955.1 Clostridiales bacterium
CCAACAATACCCAAAACCTTTCCTTCTTCTAAGTTAAATGATATTCCGTTAACTGCCTTTACCTCGCCGGAAGAAGTAAAAAATGAAGTGTACAGATCTTTTACTGATAATAAACTCATTTCATTCCTCCTACTTCTTTAATTTTGGGTCAAATGCATCTCTAAGCCCGTCACCCAACAGGTTAAAGGACAAAACTATCAACCAAATAGCTATTGCGGGTATAATAAGTCTATATGGATAACTGTATACTCCGGACAATGCATCCGAAGCTAAAGAGCCTAAACTTGGCATTGGTATTGAAACACCCAAACCAAGAAAACTCAAGTAGCTCTCGGTAAATATAGCCGATGGAATCTGCAATGCTGTAGAAATAATTATAACACTCATACTGTTTGGAAGCAAATGCTTCTTTATAATTCTCCATGGACTGGAGCCGACTGATTTCGCAGCTAAAATATATTCATTTTGCTTAATCGATAAAATCTGACCACGTACAAGTCTTGCCATGCTAACCCAATATAACAAAGCAAATACTATAAATATACTTATCATATCCGTTCCGATTTTATCAAGTGCAGTACCTTCTATCTTAGGTGTCAGTACTTGATTTAGAACAACTGATAATAAAATTATTATAAGCATGTCCGGCAGTGAATAAATAATATCAACAATTCTCATCATAAAAAGGTCTGTCCTGCCGCCGAAATAACCTGATACAGAGCCGTATATGACACCTATAATCAATACAATTATTGCTGCGAAGAATCCGACAAGCAAGGAAATTCTTGCTCCGTATATAACTCTTATCGCATAATCCCTTCCTGCTGCATCAGTTCCAAATATATGAGGAAATATTTTTTCGCCGTTTGCAATACGCTCTAATTCTGTTTTTCCATATTCAAATGGTTTTAAATTATTATAAGTTTTATCAATTCTTTTTCCTTGTGCTACTCCTAATTGCTGCTCATAGGTATATGGATATACCATGGGAACGAAAGTTACAAGTAATGATATAAGAATTAATACACTCAAGCAGGTCATTGCTATTTTATTTCTCCTTAACCGTCTCATACCATCCTTAAAGAAAGTCATACTTTCGCTCATTCTTACCTGCTGAGCTTTTTCTTCATCTGTTGCCTTTTCAAAATCCTTCAAATTAAGCTGGAAACCAAGAGGATTCTT
>DNNJ01000207.1:7479-8908 GCA_003487955.1 Clostridiales bacterium
CCTAAAAATATTGTGGTTCCCATAATCATAGTGTAATCACGGTTTATTATACTTGAAACAAACTCTTTTCCAAGACCGGGTACCGCAAATATTTTTTCAACAACCAAGCTTCCCGTAATAATATATGCAATCATTGGTCCTGCATATGTTACAACAGGTGTTACAGCATTACGAAGTGCATGTTTGAATAATACCTTTGATGGCTTTACTCCCTTTGCTCTTGCTGTTCTTATATAATCCTGACTTAATACGTCAAGCATGCTTGACCTTGTAAGCCTTGTGGTATATGACATAGGATAAAGACTGAGGGAAATAATAGGAAGTATCAGTCCTCCCGGCTCATTGCCGTTTGCAGGAAATATTCCCACCCAGACACAAAACACCAGCAAAAGCAATGTCGCTATAATAAATGACGGCATGGCAACCAATCCGGTTGTAACAACCATAATTATTTTATCTATCATCCTGTTATGAAAAATAGCTGCAATTGAGCCTAATACTGTTCCTAAGGCCAATGCTATTACAGCAGCAGTACCGCCTAATCTTAAACTTACTTTAAAACCTTGCAAAATAACAGTAGTAACTTCTCTTCCTCTTTGCTTAATGGAAGGACCGAAATCGCCCTTCATAATACCCTTAAGATATGTTACATACTGCTCTGATTTAGGTTTGTCCAATCCGTATTTTTCTTCCAACGCTTTTGTTACAGCAGGACTTGGAGCTTTTTCACTCAAGAAGGGACCTCCCGGCACTTGGTGCATTACAAAAAAAGTAATTGTGATTATTAAAAATATCGTAACAACTGCCAAGGTCAGCCTCTTAACAATGTATAAAGCTAATTTTGAATCCATTACTACCTCCAATTTCAATAAATCAAATTTAAGAATATAATAAGGATGTTAATAAACCACAGATGCAACACCCTCAGAGTAATCTTATTACTTACAAACACAGATTATTATATCACTTCAGTTTAATTATTTCAATAGGTTTATTTTTATACTCAGCCTGCATAATAGTAGAAAAATCATTGGCAGCTTGCAATTTATATGTTTCAGCATAAATAGTCCGGAAATAAAATAATAATCTTCCATAAATATACATGCAGCCATAATTTATAAATCTTATTAATAGATTTTAAATTGCGTTCATTTAAAGAGATATGTTGCCAATTTGAAAACAATTATAACTTAGGATGACGAAACGGTGCTGTCTTGCTATAACTATTTCATTCTCTTTAATATTTCACACAATAAATTATATATATTCCCTACCGAGCCTATGCTTACATGTTCATTTGGTGAATGAGCGTCATATCCATCCGGTCCCATTGATATTGCATCAAGACCCGGTATTTTATCCATTAAAAGTCCGCATTCCAGTCCTGCATGTATTGCTCCTACAACAGGCTCTTTTTTAAACATATCTC
>DNNJ01000049.1:0-8263 GCA_003487955.1 Clostridiales bacterium
CCTACCGCTATTTTTCAGAAAATTCTATTTGGGGACATTCCTTTACCACAAAGACTAACCCTATAGTAAAGGTGTGTCCCCATACCTCTAATAAATAGGGTTAGGGCATCTTTCGCTTCGCCTCAGTATGACAATTAAATGTATTTTTGAATCATTGCTTCTATATTTTCAGGAGTTGCATCATCTTTAATCAATTCTTCAACCTTTTCTCCATCCTTATATATTGCAATAACAGGTAAACCTAATACTTTTTGTCCAATAGCAACTCTTCTTGCTTTGGTAGTATTTAATTTTGTAAACTTTAATTTATCACCATACTTTTCAGATAATCCTTCAACATGAGGCATCAAGGATTCACAAGGAGCACATCCGTCTCCGAAAAAGTCAACAAAAATGTAACCTTTGCCTTGTAATACTTCAGTTTCAAAATTTGTCTTATCTAACACTAACATAACATACCTCCTACAGTGCTTCTATATATTTTTCAGCCTGTACTGCAGCTATGGCTCCGTCAGCTGCCGCAGTAACTACCTGCCTTAAGCTTTTAACACGGATGTCACCGGCAGCATAAACACCTTCGATATTTGTTTTCATATCTACATCGGTTACAAGGTATCCTTTTTCAATATCAAGAATACCTTCAAATATTTTAGTTTTTGGTTCATAACCGATGAATACAAAAATTCCAAATGTCATATCATCTTCATCTGCAACTAGTTCTGTCAATTCCTTAGTTTTAACATTTTCTAAAACCATTGAATTAACAATTCCATCACCTTTAATTTCCTTTACTACCGAATCCCAGATAAAATGTACCTTGGGATTGGCTTCCGCTTTTGCTCGAATTGATTTAGCAGCTCTAAGCTCATCTCTTCTGTGGATTATAGATACCTTTCGTGCAAATTTCGTTAAGTACAGGGCTTCTTCAACAGCAGTATCACCGCCGCCGACTACAAATACTTCAAAATCTTCGAAGAATGCAGCATCGCAAGTTGCACAATATGAAACACCTTTGCCTGTGAATGTTTTTTCTCCGGGACATCCAATTGGTTTTGATGTAGCACCGCTTGCTATTATTACTGCCTTACCTTTGTATTCTCCCTTTTTGCCGATAAGAACTTTTTCTTTGCCCTCAAGCTTTACTTCCACAATTTCATCATACACTTTTTCAGCACCGAAATGCTTAGCTTGATCAGACATTCTGTCAACTAATGTAGGACCTGATTCACCTTCTAAACATCCGGGATAATTTTCAACCTCTGATGTGAGGACAATTTGCCCTCCATCTTTTTCTTTTTCAATTATTAAAGTGCTAAGTCTTGCTCTCCCCGCATAAATACCGGCGGATAACCCTGCAGGACCGGCTCCGATAATCAATACATCATACACTTTACTCATATTTCACCTCTTTTCTGTCTAGGGGTCAAACTATTGAGCGAAATTCATACCATGCCTTATTATTCTACAATTCAATTTTTAATATAAAGGTTGATATGAATTTCGCTTGACTGTCTTATTTTTCGAATACTGTTTGCTCTGTTACTTCTGTTTCCAAAGCTTTTAATGCTCTTGTAAGCAATTTCCTTCTAATATCTCTTTCTTCTTCAAGAGACAATGAAGGATTTCCCAACGGGTGAGGTATTGCTATTGTGGGAACAATTCTGTTTGCTCCAACTGTTAATGAAATAGGAACTATAGTACACATATGCACCACAGGAATTCCTGCTCTTTCAATTTCTTTTACCATCGTTGCACCGCAACGCGTACAGGTACCTCACGTAGATGTGAGTATAACTGCATCCACTCCGTCAGCTTTAAGTTCTTTTGCATACTTTTCAGCAAAAGCTTTTGCACTCTTTACGGCAGTACCGTTTCCAACAGTGGTATAGAAATATCTGTGAAGACTTCCTATTTTGCCTTCCTTTTCAAATTCTCTCATAATATCAACAGGCAATACTCTATCAGGATCTTGGTTTGCATAAACAGGGTCATATCCCCCGTGAGCTGTTTCATATGTCTCTTCGGTTAAATCCGTAACTCCATCGATGTCATATTTACCGTATTTGGAAGCACTGGAAGATTCAATATGATCAGGATTTCCTTTTGGAACAATTCCTCCTGATGTAACCAATGCTATTTTAGCTTTTGTAATGTCTTTTACTGCAGGATTTGCTGTAACTCTGTCAAAGTCAGGCATTGGGAATTCTGTTTGGAATTCTTTGCCGGATAGTTTTGCCAACAGCATTTTAACTGCTCTTTTTGAGCCTCTTTCTTTTTCATAGAAATTAACTCTTACACCGTTTGGTATATAGCCTTCTTCTGAAGATGCGCCGATTTTTTCTCCCTTACCAAGTTTAAGTGCAAGTGGAGCCATTTTCTTAACAGCATCCCGCATACCTGCGGCCGAATTTTTTGTAGATACGATATAGATGTTGTTTTTAAACATGTCTGCGCCGGGATTTTCTACATACATTCCTGTTAAAACCGGTATATTAAGTTCATCCTTTACTGCCTTTGCTATTGTACCGCAGGCAACTCCGTATCTTCCTGCATTAAATGCCGGGCCTGCAATAAATAAATCAGGGTTGTATTTCTTAACCATTTCAATTATGGTTTTTTTGGCTTCATCCATATTCTCGTTAAAATATGAGTCTCCGCATACAATTGTAGCAACAATTTCTGCTTCATCCTTAAATGCTTGCTGGAATGCAAGTCCGGGGCCTACTATGCCTTCTCTTACTTCAGCAGGAATGTGAGCCATTTCTTCTCCGCCTACATTGGCAAAGAATTGATTAATATAATGAACAATCTTCATCATTGTTTTCTCCTCCCTTCCTATCGAGCACTAAGTTTATTGAAGCCCATTTCATTTGTAGCACCTGTAATAACCTGCAGCTCTGCTGTTATGCTTCCATCTTTATGCAAGCTTCCGTCAAATCCTCCGGCAATTACATCTGCAACCTTAACATGACCGATCAATTTTTCCATAGGAGGCAGCTCTATTACTTCATTTGCATTTCCTGCGGAAACCACAGCATTAGCGCTTGCATCTGCATCTGCCAATGACTGGGAAGTACCGTCTCTGCCTGCATATTCATCTGTTACAAGAACTGTTTTAATGCCTTTAGCTTCAATTTTTTTACAGTTCATTATCAAGTCTGTATCAGGATTTCCAAATCCTTCTTCTGATACAATAACACCGTCGACACCAAGAAATTCTACAAGTTTTGCACTCCAGTAAGATGATCTTTCCTTATCTGCAAGATAAACATTTTCGTTAGTTATGATTACTCCAACAAA
Organism: Clostridiales bacterium; assembly: GCA_003487955.1. Taxonomy (GTDB): domain Bacteria; phylum Bacillota; class Clostridia; order Tissierellales; family Sedimentibacteraceae; genus Sedimentibacter. Next base: position 3,301 of record DNNJ01000049.1, read on the forward strand.
ATTCAATGTCTTGCCATGTTCTGCAAACAAATCATGAATGATTGGATTGTTCAAATGATGATATGTAGTATTCTTATCGCATGCAGATACACAGTTGCCGCTTACTATGGCACCGTCCATAACTTCGGTAGGATAAATCATGGTTGTTAATGACTGTTTTGCATCAACTCCATAAACATAAGTATCATGTAAAAGGCCTTGGCTTTGAAGCATGAATACATAAGCTACCCTTGGAAGTCCGGGATACATTTTTAAACCCTCAACTAAAGTTGGTGTTTCAAATACTTCTACTTCATCAGGTGTTAAATTTTTTGCAAGTGCCCCAAGGTATAATGCTACCTTGTATCCTGCAAATCTTAAAGCTTTTTCATGCTCATGCTGCTTTAGACTGTCAATTGGCTCACACACTAAAACCAAGTTGTTAAGCTTTGAAAAAGGTGTGTAATCAGCTCCCGGACCGGTCATATCAATAATACCTTCTTGGAAACCAACTATCTTGCCTGTAGTTAAAACTGCTGCACCCTTCAGCACATTTGTTTTGCCTGAACCTACCGTTTCTACTTTGTTAATCATCCCCGGGAATATGCCGCCGGGTCCTTCAACTTTAACCCTTGGCTCAATAACGTCTTTAACAGGCATTATACGAACACTTTCTCCCGGCTTGGCAAGTTCTACATCTGCTTTTTTGAAATTTTGATCTTCTAGAATTAATGCTTTTACTTCTTCCTTGTTTACATACAGGGTACCATTTTCTACTTTGGATACATCAGAAAACTGAATATCCTTAATAAAAATATAGCCTAATTCTAATTTCAAAAATTTCACCTCCTTTATATTTTTCGGCAGTTATATATTCAACGCGCTTTCCAGCACAGTTAAATCAATTAATTTTAAGTCCTCTGCTATTTTTTCATTTATGAATTTTAACTTATCTTTATTGAACTTATCATATGTAATTATTGCATTTTCAATCATATAAATTGAATTAAAATTTATATTATTTTTATTATCAGTAATCATTATGGATTTATAAGGTGTTTCACTTGGTTTAACACTGCTTCCTAATGGATGTGTCAAAAGCTCGTGTCCCATATGAAGCTTGTCCCTTACTGCAATCAAAACATCTTTAAATGTACCGTCAATATAAACAACATTCAAACTATTTTTATATTTATTAAATACCCAATCATTGTTTGTAATAATCATTTTTTTCACCAACCTAAAGATAAAAAGGGCAGAAGGCAAAATCAAAAATATTCTGCCACCTGCCCTGTCATTTAACCTGAGAGATTCTTCTATACCTTAGAATTGCCCCTTCGGTGCTTGCGCTTTTCAGAGATTTGTCAATCCACGGTCCTTTTGCCTGCGATAGTCATTACAAAATGGCTAATTTATAACTTATTTCCTTCGGCGTTGTTAATAACATAACAATCTCTCCCGTTAATATCATCCAATATTCACTTAACTATAGTATATAAAATTTCTTTAAATAAATCAACTATTATTTTCTAATCTTGTTAAATTTTTAATATATCAGAGCATCTCACAAGAGTTAGATTATATAGGGCATCTCGCAGGGTTAGGGCATCTACACTACTTCAAGTATATATTCAGCAATATTTAATGAATGGTCTCCTATTCTCTCTAAATTGCTAATCATATCCAAAAATACTATTCCCGCATTAGGATTGCATATAAGATTATTAAGTCTGTCAATATGATTCTTTCTTAGAGCTTTATACATTTTGTCTATATCTTCTTCATACTTGACAACCGTATTACATAAATCTGATTTGGCGCCGGCAAGTGCATTTAAAGATATCCTGTATGCCTCCATAGTCATATTAAACATATTTTCAATTTCCATAGTAGCTTCTTCCGAAAAGTCTGAGCTGTTTTCAATTTTATCTAAGACTAACTCTCCAATATTGTCAACATGATCTCCTACCCTTTCAATATCACTGGTTGTATTCATCAAAACAAATAATTTATCTTTTTCAGCACTTGTTAATGAAACCTTATCCAATTTAACGAGGTATTCCAAAATCGCCTTATTCAATTTGTTGATTTTCTTCTCCTGTTCAAAAACCTTATATACTAATTCTTCATTATTTTCAAATAATGCATTTTTTGCAGTTTCAAATTGCTCCATTACTAAGTTTCCCAAATGCAGCACTTCCTTTGCCGTTTGAGTCAATGCAATTGAATGAGCCGCCAAAATTCTTTCATCTATATATTTTGTTATACTGTCTGTTTCACGGCCATCTTTCCTGATAAGAAGCTCTGACGCTTTAACAAGCCAATCGGAAAACGGAAACAATATAATAACATTTACAATATTAAAGAAAATATGCCCAAAAGCTATCTGCCTTGGAACATATACAGGAGCTAGAAGGTATACTACCCTTTGAACAGGTACTCTCAAGAATAACATAAACAAAATTGTTCCTGTAACATTAAACAATAAATGTATTACAGCTGCCCTTTTTGCTGTTTTATTTGCACCAACACTTGCAATTAATGCCGTAACACATGTTCCTATATTTTGACCGAAAACAATTGGGTATGCCTGTTCAAATGATATTACCCCCGTTGCTGCCACCGCGATCAATAAACCTGTAGTAGCACTGCTGCTTTGAAGTATTGCAGTCATTACAAAACCGACCAATATTCCTAAAAATGGATTATTAAAGTTTGATATCAAATTTATAAATACAGGATTTGACTCCAATGGCCCCATTGCTGTTTGCATTATATTCATACCTATAAAGAGTATACCAAAGCCGATTACTACTTCAGCCATATTTTTAACTTTTCGTTTTTTTGCAATAAGGAATATAGCTACTCCTACACCAACCAAAAAAGTAGCAATTTGGTTAATGCTTAGAGATACTAGTAAAGCTGTTACGGTAGTACCTACATTTGCCCCCATTATTATACCAACAGCTTGATTCAAATTCATTAAACCTGCATTTACAAAACCGATAACCATTACTGTTGTAGCAGTACTGCTTTGAATTACTCCTGTAACAAGTGTTCCTACCAAGACACCCATCAATTTATTCTTTGTTAAAGCTGCCAATATATCCTTCATTTTATTTCCTGCAGCTTTTTGGAGTCCATCTCCCATGTAAATCATTCCAAAAAGAAATAGTCCTAATCCTCCAACCAAACCAATAGCAATATTCATATATCCTCCTATATCATCTGTGGAAATCCCAATTGTCTTAAAGCTTCATAAATAACTATATTCACTGAATTAGCCAAGTTTAATGACCTGGCATTAACTTGTTGAATCATTGGAATTTTAATTCTGTTTTGTATATATTCTTCATGAACATAATCAGGAAGACCTTTAGTTTCTTTTCCAAAAATTATATAACATTCGTTAGAATAAGTTACGTCTGTATAAAATCTGCTTTCTTTTGTTGTTGAAATAAATACTTTATTATTGCCTGTTGTTTTCTTAAATTCTTCAAAATCTTCATAATATGTAATATTCAACAAATTCCAATAATCAAGTCCTGCTCGTTTCAAATATTTGTCATTTACCGAAAACCCCAAGGGTTTTATTAAATGAAGTTTTGAGCCTGTTGCTGCACAAGTTCTTGCAATATTACCTGTATTTTGCGGTATTTCAGGCTCGAATAAAACTATGTTTAATGACATTATTTGTTTTCTCCTAAGGATATTATAAAATTGAAACTCCTACAATATAATACGGCATAATTCGAGTAAATACAAGAAGGTTTTTATTATTCCTTTGCTATTCTTTTTTTATAATAATTGCATAATTCATTTACATTGCATATTGCACATTTAGGAGACTGAGCTGTGCATGTAGCTCTCCCATGCGTTATCAAAAGATGATGCATAAGGTGCCACTTATATTTTGGAAGCTTTTTCATCATTTCATCTGATACCTTGTCCGCTGAATTTCCCTTTGCAAGTCCTATTCGCCTTGTAATTCTAAAAATATGAGTATCTACAGGAAAGGCAGGTATGTTAAAAGCTTCTGTCAACACTACGGATGCGGTCTTTCTTCCGACACCGGGAAGAGACATAAGCTCATCCATATTCTTAGGCACTTCACTGTTATATTTATCTTTTAATACTCGCAGCATATTGTAAATATTCTTTGATTTATTTTTATATAGTCCTATTTTTTTAATTTTCAGTTCAATTTCTTCCTGTGATAATGTCAAAAAACTATCCAAATCAGGATATTGCATGTACAACTCTTCTGTAACCTTGTTAACACTTTTATCTGTAGCCTGCGCGCTAAGCATTGTCGAAATCAACAGCTGAAAGGGAGTATTATAATCAAGTCCGCATTTTGCATCGGGATAAGCAATTTTCAACAATTCATACACTTTTTCAGCCTTCGTCATTATATTGTCTCCTTATGGCAGCTTAGTATTTCTACTCTTTCGTCATAGTCAATAAATTTAACTATCTTTGATATTGAAGCGTCACATAGACTTCTATTGTTTGACACAACTGCAATTCCTATCGCTGCCCTGTTCCATAATTCATTATATCCCACCTCTGCCACGGAAGCATTGAATTTTGATTTAATTCTTTCGATAATGCTTTTAACTACCTGTCTCTTTTCCTTTAGAGAATTTGAGCTGTATATTAATATTTCAATTTCACATGAGCACACTATCATAATTTTTTCTCCAATAGTTTTAAATATTCATTTTTTACATTATCTTCTTCGTATTTTAAATTATTATATAAGAGCACTTCAGCCCGCGGTCTGTCAAGTTTTAACAATGACCAAGCTGCATAAATTTTAATCATCTCTGATGGATTTTGAAGCTCTCTTTTAACATTTTGAAACAGTGAGCTGATATCAAGATTCCCTATAGAAATAAGTGCATTTCTCTTCCAGATATTTCTGCCTCTCCAGCTCCCTGCAGTGTGTCCATATTTATTTATAAAACCTTTGTTTGATATA
>DNNJ01000049.1:8539-9222 GCA_003487955.1 Clostridiales bacterium
CCCATGTTTTCTCTGTATTCCATAGGTATATAATTTTTTGTCTGAGTTAAATAAGACACACACCTTTTGGAATTAATACCTCCATTTTCAAATATTGCACTATTAGGACAGCTTTTTACACATAAGCTGCATGTGCCGCATATATCCTCTTCGATTATAGTATCTGCCGGTATTTCAATATCAGTCAAAAGATAACCTAAATTCATAAATGAGCCGTTATTATTATTTATGAGCAGGCTGTTTTTCCCATAGTTCCCTATACCGGCACTTCTGCATATTTCTTTATCTATAAGAAAAGTAGTATCTACACAGGGAAGAAATTTAAATTCAATATGATGCATTATTTCTTCAGCTAACTCAACCAATAACGAATTTACTGTCTTATGGTAATCTTCTCCATGTGAAGACACACTTAATAAGCCCTTTTTTGAAACTTGAGGAAGCTTATAGCCTTCCCCGTAAGGAACGCCAATTGCAATTATGCTTTTTAACTCAGGAAACAAGTTTTTTGCATTTAATCTTTTATTAATATTTTGTTCTTCAAATTCACAGTCTATATTATTGTTTTTTCTGCTTGTTAAGTGCTTATCCAAATAAGAATAATCAGTAATATTACTTATTCCTACTGTTTCAATTCCTTGTTTATAAGCAGCTTCTTTAATAATTTGTTTCATAAACACTCC
>DNNJ01000048.1:0-598 GCA_003487955.1 Clostridiales bacterium
GGATGGAAACTTAGTTGATATAAGCGGCTCAAGTGTTATGGGTTGGAATATTACCGGTTATGGAACTGCTCCTGATTATGTACCTGTATATGAGGATGGTAAAACTGATGATCCACGCGAAGTAAGTCCATTGATTATAGCAAATTTTAAAGATTTTAAAAATATAACAATAAATGCTGACGGTACTATTTCAGGAACTACAAAAGTAGATTTAACAACACCGGCTGCACCTGCAGATACTATTGTAACAATAGGACAGATAGCAATAGCAAATATACCTAATAACAATGCTTTGATTTTAGAGGGAAATTCATATTACAGAGCAGGAAACAACGCTGGAGATATAACATATGAAGAGCCGGGTACAGGCGGTACCGGTGCTTTGGTAACCGGCGGTCTTGAAATGTCCAATGTAGATTTAGCAAATGAATTCTCGGAAATGATTGTAACCCAAAGAGGATTCCAAGCTAACACAAAGATAATTTCAGTTGTTGACCAGATGCTTGAAGAGTTGGTTAACCTTAAAAGATAATTAGGTGTCCGGAGGGGACGGTTCTCGGTGGACACGGTGGACATCCACGGTGGACAGAAATGTCCA
>DNNJ01000048.1:823-1514 GCA_003487955.1 Clostridiales bacterium
GAAATGTCCAAAAAGAACCGTCCCCGGTGGACAGAAATGTCCAAAAAGAACCGTCCCCGGTGGAACAGAATGACCGACCGTGTCATTCTGAGGGCTTCAGCCCGAAGAATCTCAGAATAGAAGTATTAATTTTGCACATGAGCGTCAAAAACCCATGGATATAATTAATAATTTTATAGGCAGACGTAGAGACTGTCGTGGACAAGGAGGAGTCATGGTAGAAGTTGTTGGAATCAACGGAGAAGCTTTTTTAATCAATGCTGCATTAATTGAAAAAATAGAATTTATTCCGGAAACAAAGATTACATTGACAACCGGAAAATACTATTTGGTTAAGGATTCAAAAGAAGAAATTATAAATAAAATAATTACGTTTAATCAAAAAATAATAAAAGGCGTTACGGCTGCAGAGTAAGGAGTGCGACATGAATTTATCGTTTTTAGTTGGAATGTTGGCAGGAATTGGTCTGGTATTTTACGGAATATTAAGCAGCGGCTCAAGTACTACACAGGTAATAACAAGTTTTATTGATATACCCAGTATGTACATAACATTTGGCGGTGCCATAGCTGCAACAATAATGTCTGTTCCTGTAAAATATTTAAAGGACATACCTAAAAACATGAAGGTTTTAATGAAAAAAGAAAAGATTGAACTGAATGTCTATATTGACATAATTGAAGAACTTGC
>DNNJ01000048.1:1760-6705 GCA_003487955.1 Clostridiales bacterium
AATGGACCTGCAGGATGAATTTTTAAAGTATTGCGTTATGCTCATAGTAGATGCTATTGAGCCTACAAAAGTAAAAGCACAGATTGAAAATGAAATAGATTGTATAGAAGCAAGACATGCATCTGCATGGAAGGTTTTTGATACTCTTGGCTCATTTGGTCCCGCTTTTGGTATGTTGGGAACATTAATCGGACTTATAAATATGCTTGCAAACATGGATGCCGGCGAGGGGGCAGATGGACTCGGAAAGGGTATGTCAGTAGCACTTGTTACAACTTTTTACGGCTCGGTTCTTACAAATATGATATGTGCCCCAATATCAAACAGGTTAAAAGCAAAGCATGACGAGGAAATGATTGCTAAGGAATTGATAATGGAAGGAGTTTTATCCATACAATCGGGTGAAAATCCTCGCTATATAAGAGAAAAACTAAATTCATATATAACATACCAGGAAAGAAGCACTATGGCAGGAGCCAAAGAAGAAGGGAAGTCTAAGAAAGAGTCCAAAAGGAAGAAAAAAGAAAAAGAAGCTAATGCTTAAAAGAAATGAGTAGGAAATTATGGCAAGAAAAAAGATAAGAGATTCAGATGACGGCGGTGCAAGCTGGCTGGTAACATACAGCGATATGGTAACATTGCTGCTGACATTTTTCATAATGTTGTATGCTATGTCAACAATTGATGCTCAAAAGTATGCTGCAATTGTTGCATCATTTTCAAAAGAAATGAATCCTGAAGCATATTACCAGCAGATGGAAGCCGAAAAAGCTGAAGAAGAAATTATTGATTCAAATATAGAGCCTGAAGAAATAGATGATATTGATGTATTGTATACGCTGCTTAAACAATATATTGATGAAAATGAGTTGTCTAATCAAGTACAACTAATTAAAAGTAAAGAATATGTGTTCATAAGATTTTCTGATTCAGTTACCTTTAGAGGATATAGCGACATATTAGAGCAAAGGGGAAAAGGGGTGCTTGATGTTTTGGCAGAGGGGTTAGTCTTGGTGGACGAATATATAGAGGAAGTTATTATAGCAGGTCATACTGCAAAAGTTGAATATGATATGACGGATATTGACAGATCATTGTCTACGAACAGAGCCAATGTTGTTCTGAAATATTTAGAAAATAAAGATGTTATAGACCCTTCTAAATACTTGGCAATAGGATATGGATTATACAGTCCCATAGCTGATAACAGCACCTCTGAAGGAAGAGCTAAAAACAGAAGAGTTGAAATATATATAAGCCGAAAAGGATACCCCATAAGTTACACTAAAATAATTCAGGATACTATCAATAACAGCAAAGCAAATGACAATGATTTAAAATATCGAAGAGAAACGTATATAGAATAGTAAAAAATTGTAGAACGAGGACATAGATATGGCAGAAATACTATCACAAAGCCAAATTGACGAGCTTCTTGATGGTTTAAGCACAGGCGATGTAAGTATACAAGAATTTGAAAAAAATGAAAAAAAAATAAAAGAATATGATTTTAGAAGCCCTAAGAAAATTACAAAGGAAACTATAAGATTGTTAAATGGTATTTATGAAAATTATTGCCGATTACTTACGTCAAGATTAACGTCAATATTAAGGCTGATGTGTGATGTAACGGTAGAACAGGTGGAAGAAAGTATATATCATGAATATAACAATTCCTTAGAGGATTATGTATTGATGGGTCTTATAAATGTAAAATATCCGGATAATGAAACTTCTGAGAACCAGATTCTGATGGAAATGTCCAAACCTTTGTCCTTTGTTATTATAGACAGACTTCTTGGCGGAATCGGAGAAGAATACGGATATATAAGAGATTACACAGATATAGAGCTGTCAATTCTTAATAATGTATTAAGTCAGCTGGTCAATCTTATGGGAACAACATGGGAAAACACTTTAAATATAGAAACTGAGTTAGAAAAAGTTGAAACCAACTCCCGGTTTATTCAATCGATAAATTACAATGATACGGTAGTAATAATAATATTAAATGTTGTATTAAATGAACTTTCGGGTAAACTTACCATATGCATACCTTCAAACATTATAGACGAAATACTTAAAAGTGCAAATATTTATTCAAAGAATATCGGCAAAAAAGCTAATATTGAAGATCAAAAAACAGCAATTATGGACTCAATAAAATCATCAAGCCTTGCCATAACCGGTATTCTTGGAAGCACACAGGCAACATTAAAGGAAATACTCAGTATTAAGGCAGGAGATTTAATTATACTTGATAAAAAAATAAATTCAAGTGTAGATGTAAATGTTGATAATGAAAAGTGGTTTGAAGGAAAATGGGGAACAAAGAAGAACAAAGGAGTAATTAAGATAAATAAAACTATATACTAAGGGGAGTAATCTATGTTAAATGAAAAATTGTTATCTAATATGGAGCGGGATGTAATAGGAGAGGTTATGAATATCAGCTTAGGCTCATCTGCAACTTCATTATCTTCACTGTTAAGTAAAAGAGTTGAAATAACCGTTCCGAAGATTAATGTTACAGCTGCTGAAGAGTTCAGCTACAAGCAGTTAGAGCCTGCAATAGGTGTTGAAATAAACTATATAGAAGGCTTAAAAGGCGTAAATATTATGATATGGAAAAGATCTGACACTAAAATAATTTTGGAAGCTCTTCTAAATAAAAAGATGACAGATGAAGAATTCGAAATGGACGAAATCAGCATCAGCGCCATATGCGAGGTAATGAACCAGATGATGGGTTCTGCTGCTACAGCTCTTTCGGATTTCTTAGGCAAACACATAAACATATCAACACCTGTTGCTTTCGAAATTGATGATAATAATGAATTTAAAGGTAAATACTTTGTAGAGGATGATGCAATTGTTGTAGTCAGTTTTGATTTGTTTATTGAAGGAGAAGTGCAAAGTCAATTTATAAATGTTATGGAGGTTTCATTAGCAAAAGAAATAGTATCAAATTTTTTACGAGAAACCGAAAAAAGTACAAGTATCGAAATAGGTAAAAAAGAAAACGATAATATTGAAGATGAAGCTATACATAAACAAATTGATGCAATAATCAAGCAAAATAATGAACATGAAGAAATAATAAAAAGAGAACGTATAAAAACAGCTCAAAATAAAAAGGAAAGAGAGGAAACACCCGTAAATGTAAGACCTGTGGAATATGAATCATTTGATGGAGAAGAGGATGTATTGTCAGTGGAGCAGCTTTCAAATTTAGAATTAATAATGTTAGTTCCTTTGACAATCAGCGTTGAAATCGGAAAAACCAATAAACAAATAAAAGACATTCTTGAAATTTCACCCGGCTCAATAATTGAGCTTGATAAGCAGGCAGGAGCATTAGTAGACATTATTGTAAACGGCAAGTTAATTGCAAAAGGTGAAGTTGTAGTGGTAAATGACAATTTTGGAGTAAGGGTAGTTGAAATATTAAAAAAAGATGAATTAGTGAAAATAACATTATAATTTGTTACGGAGGATAGAATGGAAGGTAAAATTTTAATAGTTGACGATGCTGCATTTATGAGAATGATGATAAAAGATACTTTAAAAAACAGCGGTTATGAAAACATTATAGAAGCAGCTGACGGAGAGCAGGCTATTCAAACTTACAAAGCTGAAAAACCTGACTTGGTAATAATGGATATAACCATGCCCAATAAAAATGGATTAGAAGCTTTAAAAGAAATCAGGAAAATGGACCCCAATGCTGTAATAGTAATGTGCTCAGCAATGGGACAAGAATCCATGGTTGTGGAAGCAATAAGAAACGGAGCTAAGGATTTTATAGTTAAACCGTTTAAATCAGAAAGAATTATAAAAACCGTTCAAGGTATAATTGATTAGGAGTTGATTTTAATTAATAAAGATATAATCTCACTTATCATATCAATTTTAGGAATAATAATAGTTTTATATTTGACTTACTACTGTACAAAATGGCTTTCGACAAAGACGTCTATAGCCATGAGCTCAAGATATATGAATGTAGTAGACAAATTAATGTTGGGGCAGAACAATTTTATTGCTATTGTGGAAATATGCAGCAAGTATTATTTAATCAGCATTACAGATAAGGGTGTTAATATCCTTAAGGAATTAGAAGAGTTTCACCATTTACCTGATGGCAAAGAAAGCAGTGTTAAATTCAATAATATTTTAGACAAATATAAAAAAACATTTAATCTTAGGAAACAACAATGACAAGAAGATATAACAAGTTAATTTTTATAGCTTTAATATTGATGCTTATTAATACCCAGGCTGCATATGGCGGAGTTGTCAATATGGATATAAACGGTAATTCCGTAGAAACATTAGAGATTCTGTTTCTTTTAACAATTATTACATTGCTTCCGTCGCTCCTGATAATGATGTCATCTTTCACAAGAATAATTATTGTATTATCATTTGTAAAAAATGCACTTGGACTGCAGCAGACACCACCTAATCAGGTACTCATAGGCATTGCAATATTCTTAACATTATTCACAATGTCACCGGTATTAGAGGAAATAAATACTGTCGCTTATGAGCCATATAAAAATGAAGAAATTTCACAGGAGGAATTCTTAGATACAGCTTCAATCCCGATAAAAACATGGATGCTTAAACAAACAGGCAGCGATGAATTGCAAATGTTTTTGGATATGTCAAGAGATGAAGCTTATAAAGAAACCGAAAATATAGACGAGCTTCCACTTACAATAATTATTCCGTCGTTTATTACCAGTGAATTAAAAAGAGCATTTATCATAGGATTTTTGCTTTATATTCCATTCTTAATAATAGATATGATTGTATCAAGCGTACTTATGTCCATGGGTATGATGATGCTTCCGCCGGTAATGATATCAATGCCATTTAAAATACTGTTATTTGTAGTGGTGGACGGATGGTCTTTATTATTTAAGACATTGATTACAAC
>DNNJ01000048.1:6997-15741 GCA_003487955.1 Clostridiales bacterium
AATAATGAGTATTTCACAGGTTATGGATGTTATGCAGGCTGCTGCGGGAGCTGCAATAAAAGTGGGGGCACCCATATTGATAGTAAGTTTAATAATAGGTTTATCAATAGCTATTTTTCAGGCTGCAACTCAAATACATGAACAGACATTAACCTTTGTTCCAAAATTATTTGTTACAGCAATAATGTTAATTGTATTAGGAAATTGGATGACTGAGGTTATGTCTGATTTTACATACTATGTATTTGATCTGATGCTGAGAGTATATTAGAGGACGCGATGGCATTTTCAGGTGAGTTTACTTATTTTTTATTAATATTTGCAAGAATGAGCGGCTGTGTTTTTTTTAATCAAATATTCGGCAGAGGGAATTTACCAAACATATTTAAAATATCATTAAGCTTATTTCTTGCTGTAACAGTCTACGGCATATTGCCTCCTGAAGGCAGTATAGTCATTGCAACTACAATAGAATATATATTATTAATTATAAAAGAGCTGTTTATCGGTTACTTAATAGGTTATATAATAAGCTTATTTTTCAGTACAGTGGTTATAAGCGGTGAAGTTATAGGAATACAAATGGGAATGTCCATGGCTAAAATATATGACCCGAACAGCAGTGTTTCAATGGGTATTATGGGAAGCTTCTTAAATTTGATTTTAATACTTATTTTTTTCAGCGTAAACGGTCATCTTAATTTAATTCAAATATTTATAACCACGAGCAAATTAATAGAGGTAGGCAATTTCTCCATACCTGTACATTTGTTTTACAATATGGCAGAACTGTTTCAACAAATATTAATACTATCATTAAAGCTGTCAATGCCGATTATGGCAGTTGAAATAATATTAGAATCAGGGATTGGAATTCTAATGAAAGCAATACCGCAGATACAGGTTTTTTCTGTAAACGTTCAATTAAAAATTTTAGTGGGCATATTTTTGATATTTATATTGGTACCGACATTTTCAACATTTATAGAGAATGTAATCGTATTGATGTTTGACACAGTAGAAAATAGTTTAAGCGCACTTGTAACTTAAGGTGAAGTGATGGCCGGCGAAAATAAAACTGAAAAAGCTTCCCCCAAGAAAAGACGGGATGAAAGAAAAAAAGGTAATGTATTTCAAAGCAAGGATGTAGTAACCGTTGGAGTTATTGCAATATCATTTTTGATATTGAATTTTTGGTCACCACATATTTATAAGTATACTTCAAATGTATTTTATAAATATGTGTCGCTGACAAAAAATACTTATGCAATAAATGATAACCTTATTACTCAAGTATTCAAGGATACTGCGTTTACTGTATTTGCATCAGCGGGGCTTTTAATGGCTTTTGTAATAACAACGACAATTGTATTAACCGGTGCACAAACGAGGTTTTTAATTTCTCGTGAGAATATTAAATTTAAGTTTTCAAAATTAAATCCGCTGACCGGCATAAAAAGGATGTTTTCAATTCGTGCCATAGTGGAGGTAGTAAAGAATTTAATTAAAATATCAATATTAGCATATGTAATATATTCTTCCATTATAAAAAATTTATTTCAAGTACCTAAGCTGAGCTCAGTCAATCTCTTAACAGGAATCAGTTTTATAGGAGCTTCAGTTATGTCTATAGTAAAAAGTGTAGTAATTGCTTTTATAGTCATTTCTGCATTTGACTTTTTATATTCCTGGTGGGAATACGAGAAAAACATTAGAATGACGAAGCAGGAAGTTAAGGAAGAATACAAACAGTTAGAGGGAGACCCCAAAATAAGAGGAATAATAAAAGAAAAACAAAGAGCGTTTTCAATGACAAGAATGATGCAGCAGGTTCCTAAGGCAGATGTAATTATCAGAAACCCTACACATTATGCGGTTGCCATCGGCTATGACATTGAAAAAGACAATGCACCCATTGTATTGGCAAAGGGCAAAGATAGTATGGCAGCAAGGATTGTTGAAAAGGCAGAGGAATACAAAATTAATATTATTGAAAATGTTCAATTAGCAAGGGCTCTTTATGCTGAGACAGAGATAAATCGGGAAATACCCGTAAAATATTATGAAGATGTTGCAGAAATTTTAGCTTGGGTTTATAGGCTTAAAGAAAAGGGAAAATATAAGATATGAGAAGCATATTCAAAAATTCTATTTCAATATTTATAATATCAGTAATACTTATGATAATAGTACCGTTGCCTCCGTTTTTTTTGGATTTAATGTTTATTATCAATATAGCAATATCCATAGTTATATTACTTACAACAATGTATATTAGAGAAGCATTGGAATTTTCAGTATTTCCTTCACTCCTTTTAATAACTACACTATTCAGACTGTCCTTAAATGTATCCTCAACAAGATTAATATTAACAAATAATGGACATGCAGGGGCAGTTATCGCTACATTCGGAAACTTTGTTTTACAAGGAAATGCCGTTGTCGGATTTATTATATTTTTAATTATTGTTTTAGTGCAATTTATAGTAATTACAAAGGGTGCCGAAAGGGTAGCCGAAGTTACCGCAAGATTTACATTGGATGCAATGCCGGGAAAACAAATGGCTATTGATGCCGATTTAAGTTCAGGTATAATCACAGAGCAGGAAGCGATGTTAAGACGTAAAAATGTCCAAAGGGAATCTGACTTTTATGGAGCAATGGATGGTGCAACAAAATTTGTAAAGGGTGACGCTATAATGGCTATAGTAATTACCTTTATAAATTTTGCAGGCGGTATCATCATAGGTATGGTGCAGGGAGGAGACACTTTTGCGGGAGTACTTCAGACCTATTCCATAGCAACCGTAGGTGACGGACTGGTTTCTCAGATACCTGCTTTATTAATATCTACTGCAACAAGCATGATTGTTACAAGAGCAGCTTCCGAGTCAAGCTTAAATGTAGATTTGACCAATCAAATCAGGTCACAGCCGGTAGTCTTGATAATATCCGGAGTAGTAATATTATTTATGGTGTTAATACCGGGATTTCCCTTACCTCAGGTAATTACACTGTCATCATTACTCATTTTTTTAGGAATCAGCCTATTAAAATCAAGAGTCAGAGTTACAGCAGAAAGAGATACAGATGAAGAGGAAGAGCCGGTATCGGAAGAAGAGTATTTCAGGAATATTGATAATATTTATGAATTAATTCAAATAGACCCTATAGCAATGGAAGTAGGATACAGTTTAATTCCTTTAGTGGATACGGATGGAGGAAACTTCATTGACAGAGTTGTAATGTTCAGGCGTCAATTTGCTCAAGATATGGGAATGGTAGTCCCGTCAGTCAGATTGAAAGATAATGGATATCTTAATCCCAACGAGTATGTTATAAAAATAAAAGGAGAAGAAGTGGCAAAAGGGGAAATATTAGTGGAATACTACTTGGCACTTGACCCCGGAAACTTAACGGGAGAGGTTGATGGTATTGAAACAATTGAACCTGCATACGGAATACCAAGCAGATGGATTAAAAAGGATAAAAAAGAGTTGGCGGAAATTTACGGATATACTGTAATAGACCCGTTGTCTGTATTAATAACACATTTATCGGAGACGGTAAAAACACATGCTCATGAATTATTATCAAGACAGGATTTAAACCAGCTGTTAAACAATATAAAGAAAGATAATGAGTTATTGGTGGAAGAAGTTGTTCCGGGAGTATTATCTCCCGGCAATCTGCAAAAAATATTAAGTAATTTGCTTAAAGAAGGCATTCCGATAAAAGATATGGAAACAATTTTAGAAACAGTCAGTGATTACGGAGCATCGGTTAAGGATACTGAAATGCTTACAGAGTATGTAAGACAGGCACTAAAAAGAACGATAACACGCAAATGGTCTGAAGGCGGTCAGATAAGGGTCATTACACTAAGCACCGATGTTGAAAAATTAATAATCAATTCAATAAGCAAAAATGAAAAGGGCTCTTATTTATCAATTGATCCGGAATTGATGCAAAAATTAGTGACACAGTTGATTGAGCAAATCAATAAACTGAAAGGCGAAATAAACATGCCGATAATACTTACTTCTCCGTTTGTAAGAGGATATTTCAGAAAGCTTTTAGACCAATTCTATCCTAAGTCAGTTGTATTATCATTTAATGAAATTGATAATTCCGTACAAATACAGGCATTGGGCAATGTAGCAATATAAATGAAAGAGTGATGTTATGATTTTAGCAGAAAACAAACAAATACAAATTGAAGAGCATCAAGACCAATTATGGGAGCGGTATTATGCTTCCAAAGATATAGGTATCAGAAACCAAATAATTGAAAAATACAGCTATTTAGTCAAAATAATAGCCTTGAAAATGAGAGGCATATATCAGCAGTACGGGGATGTCGAGGATATTGTAAATGAAGGAATCATAGCTCTTATGGATGCAATAGAGAAATTTGATACATCCAAAAATACTAAATTTGAAACATATGCGTCAATAAGGATTAAAGGGTCAATTATTGATTATGTAAGGAAACAGGATTGGATACCGAGGAAAGTAAAAAGTGATTACAAAATAATAAAAGAATCCGAAGAGCTATTGTCTAACAAGTTGGGGAGAGCTCCTACGGACAATGAAATAGCAGGACATCTTAATATGGATATAAAAGACTACAACAAAATTATCAGCAATGCATATGGTACAAGCATATTATCCTTTGAAGAATTAATTGAGGAAACTAATATAACTGAGTATGGATTAAGAGGGCGGCATAAGCAGCCTGAGAATGAAATCGAATCAAAGGAACTATATAAGATACTTGTGGAAAGTGTAAATAAACTTAATGAGAAAGAAAAGCTTATAATTTCTTTATATTACAAGGAAGAATTAAAGCTTAAGGATATAGCACAAATTTTAGAAATAAGCAATTCAAGGGTATCACAAATACATACATCGGCATTGCAGAAGTTAGAAAAAAGCGTTAAATACTATGTAAATTTTTAAGGAAGGGGGACACACCTCTTTGAGAAAATCTTTGCGGGTCAAAGGAATGTCCCCGTACTAATATGAGGTGATAATATGTCGAGAGGATTTTATACTTTAGCATCAGGTATGATTACTCAACAAAGGAAAATTGATGTATCAAGTAATAATGTAGCAAACTTAAATACTGCAGGTTATAAAAAGGAACAGACAATAACATCAAATTTTGGCAGCTTATTAATAAACAAATACAGACAAAATGGAATTAAAGAAGAAGCAGTGACGCTCAACAATGTTTCTATTATTAGAACCGTAACAGAAAACAATACAATACATTCCCAGGGGGTATTGGAGGAAACAGGGAATATTACTGACTTTGCAATTATGGGTGCAGGATTTTTTGCAGTTGATAATAACGGGCAGAGCTTGTACACGCGCAACGGAAGCTTTAATATTGATGAAGAAGGATATTTATTCCTTGAAGGTATTGGAAGAGTACAGGGTGAATTTGGGGATATATATGTGGAAGGATACAAATTTGAATTTTTGGAAGACGGAAGCATAATAGTAGAAGGTGAAGTAACGGACAAAATTGCTGTTTACGACTTCATTGATTACAATGATTTAAACAAATACGGAGAAGGAATGTTTATTTCGGATGTAGAGCCGGACTTAGCAGAATATCCAACCATAAAAAATAAAACAATCGAAAGGTCAAATGTTGAAGTTACAGAAGAATTAACAAACATAATGTCATCACAAAGGGCTTTGCAAACAGCAGCTCAAGCGTTGAAAATATACGATATGATAAATGACAAAGCAGTCAATGAAATAGGCAAGGTACAATAGGAGGGTATTATGATTAAAGCATATTATACAGCTGCAAACGGTGCAATAAGCAATAAAAACTATTTGGATGTTATATCAAACAATATGGCAAATATTCAAACAGAAGGATTTAAAAAGTCCAAGCCTGAATTTTCTGATTTAATTTATACGAATATGAGAGGAGCCGAAGGAGCCAACACAGAATTAAAATCAGGAAGCGGCTCTAAAATAAGTAAAATTGATGTTGTTTTCAGTCAGGGAATACCATATCAAACAAGTGTTAAAACCGACTTTGCCATATTAGGTGAAGGTTTTTTTGCTGTTCAATTCGAAGAGGAGAATATGTTTACAAGAGGCGGAAGTTTCAACATTACAAATATTGATGATGAGAATTACCTTACCTATCAAGGGGGATATGTATTAAACAATCAAGAGGAACCTATAATTTTAGAAAATAATGACGATATAGATAATGTGGAGATAGGAGTTTTCGTCCTTAATAATAATGGTGAGTTAGAGCAAGCAGGTAATAACCTGTACAGAATATCAAATGAAGATGCAGAGTATAATTTAGTTGAAGCAAAGGTTTTGAAGGGTTATTTGGAAGCTTCCAATGTTGAAATATCTGATGAAATGGTGAAACTAATTCAGCTCCAAAGAGCATTTCAGCTTAATTCAACTGTAATACAAACTGCTGACGAAATTGAACAAACCATTAATTCATTAAGGGGATAGATTGGCAAAATATCAAAATAAGGGAGGCTGTCATGGATAATTTAAATGAAGATAATATACATATAGCCGATGAGATTGATGAGATTGATAAACTTGATGAACAAGATGAGCAGCCTTTATATAAAATTACTCATCTTATATCAGCAAATAAACTGAAGGCATATATAAGAATTGAACTGCTTGATAAATCAGCTGAAGTTGAAATTCCCTGTGATGAAATTTTTGAATACTTAAAAGAGCATAATATTATATATGGAATCTTAGAAAATGATATAATTGAATTTTGTAAGGATAAGGAATATTCTAAAGAACTTATTGCTGCAAGCGGGAAGGAGCCTGTAAACGGGAAGGATGCAGAAATAGTTTATAATTTCAATATTTCAGATGAAAAAAAGTTTGCTGAAGATGCTGATGGAACTATTGATTTCAGAAATTTAAATAATGTGACAAATGTTAAAAAGGATACGGTTTTATGCTATATAGTGCCTGCTTCAAAGGGAGAAGACGGAATTGATGTGTATGGAGCTCCGGTCAGTTATAAAAAAGGAAGAGATGTATCATTTAATTACGGGAAAAATACATATATTTCAGAAGACGGTCTTCAACTTTCAGCAAGCATTGATGGATGTGTAGAATTTAAAAATCAAAAAGTATATGTAGAAGATGTATATAAAGTAAATAATGTGGATATTTCTACAGGTAATATTGATTTTATAGGGAATGTGGTTATTAATGGAGATGTAAAGGAAGGATTCTCAGTAACTGCAAAAGGCGATATTAAAATAAGAGGTATGGTGGAAGGTGCATTTATAAAATCTGACGGTGACGTAGTTATCGGCAAGGGTATGAATGGAATGAGCAAAGGAAGCATTTATGCAAAAGGAAACATAACAAGCAAGTATATTGAAAATGCTTCCATAGAATCTGAAAAAAATATTTATGCAGAAGCACTGATAAACAGTGAAGTAAAAGCAGGAGATTCAATTATAATAAAAGGTTCAACTTCTACAATTATCGGTGGAGCCACTACTGCAAAAAATAAAATTTATGCTAAGACAATTGGAAATAAAACATATCCGGAAACTAATATAATAATTGATTTAACAAGTTACTATGAAGAACAAAAACATATAGAAAAAAAGAAAAGAATGAATCGTATCCTAAAAGAAGAATTATTGGAAAAGAACAATAAAATAAAGGAAATAGATGAAAAGACAGACCTAATCATTAATTCATCCTTAGATAGTAAAAACAAAAATTCAGTACAAAAGCAATTAATGTTTACGAAAATAAAAATTAATAATGAAATTTCAGAAATAAAAAGACAGCTCCAGGAAGACATATCTACCGACAATATAGCAGATCATAAAATTATCTGCAAAGGTGTATTGTACACAAATACAAGAATTACCATAGGCTGGTTCAAGTACAGAGCAAGACAGGACATAAGCTACAGCAAAATATATAATGACGGAAATGACATTGTAATCATTCCGCTTAATCCTTCGGATATTGAGCCATAATGAAATCCTAGGGGGACGGACCCTTAGAATTCACGTGATTTCATAAAATAAGGGGGAAAACCATGAAATTAAATGAAAGTCAAATGGATGTGCTGAAGGAGATAGGTAATATCGGTGCAGGCAATGCAGCAACATCCCTTTCTCATATGCTGTCAAAAAGAATAGAAATGAATGTACCTGAAGTAAGCTTATTAGATTACAATGAAATAATTGATTCCATAGGCGGAGCCGAAAATATAGTTGTAGGAGTATTAATTGGTTTTGAAGGAGATATTGATGGTGTAATACTATTTTTATTAAAGAAGGAATTTGTTCATATAATCTTAAACTCATTGCTTGGGACAGAGCTTAATAATTTTGAAGAAGTATCTGAAATGGAAATGTCTGCATTATCTGAAATAAGCAATATTATGGTATCTTCTTATGTAAATTCTATATCCTCCCTTACAAATATGAATATAAATGTGACTGTGCCGTCGCTGAATATCGACATGTCCGGTGCACTGCTTGATGCTGTAACTGCAGAATTCTCTGAAATTGCAGATAAGGCTGTTTTTATTAAAGAAAAATATTATTGCCTGAATGAAACAGTATACAGCTACATGCTTTTATTGCCAAGAATGCCATCATTAAAAATACTATTAAACAAATTTGGAATATATATATGAGAACAAGTGTTATTGTAGGAATTTCAGATATGAAAATAGTAGCTCAGCC
>DNNJ01000349.1:0-417 GCA_003487955.1 Clostridiales bacterium
ATTAGAGTTTTTCTTGTAATACGTAAAAGTATATTTTAGGGTGGGGTACTTTTCAATTATTATTTGGGGTAATTTTAGTTTAACAGAAACACTTATCGGTAAGGTCTAACCAATCCGCCGTGCTCTCAACCGCTGATATACCAATGTTGTACATATATCAAGATAATCTGACTACCAAGGTGGGAAAGACTATGAACAGGCTTTACTGACAAATGAAAATTAAGAGGAGGTTTTTGTTAGAGAGTGAGGAATGAGGAACCTATCATTTTTTTAGATACCAACATTCTTTGGTATGATTATCTTTTATACATAGCTTCCCAGAAGCGAACTGTATCAAGATGGTATTATAATACGTCAAATTGTGTGACATTCACTAAATGTATCTATGAAGCATGGGGACTTGGGAAAGCCGTAATT
>DNNJ01000349.1:571-899 GCA_003487955.1 Clostridiales bacterium
ACTTGGGAAAGCCGTAATTCGTCGGGAAATCCGCGAAGAAGATAATGAGTGGAAAAAGACAAAGACGCATCTTGAGAACTTGCTAGTAGAGGAGTACCCTTATTTACATGTAGGGAATCGAGTGTTGGCAAAGGGTGATGCGTTTTCTCTTTATGAAGCGACAGAATATGGATGGACAGACGATCCTTATTCACTTCTACCCTTATCTCGTCCCCGATATCCACCTTTACCTAAGAAGGCTTTAAAGAGTTTAATGAAGTTTGATCAAACATATCGTAGATTTCGAAATGATTTTCATAATTTTTTAAAGTTACATGGACTAAGAGAA
>DNNJ01000349.1:1053-2849 GCA_003487955.1 Clostridiales bacterium
TAAAGTTACATGGACTAAGAGAATATAGTTACTATGAGGTTTTTGGGGATCCACAGTATATTGCGAATTGTTCTCGTTTTGGAGGTTTGCTTGAGCACTTACAAATACCTGCAGAAGATATAGAGATAGCATTAGCGGCTATATTGCTCGAAGCGACTTATTTTTTAACAGAAGAAAAAAAACTATTCAATAATTGGTGCTCGATTGGTTTAAATGCCCACTATCCACAACCTATCTTTTGCGGTAAGAATAGGCAATATTCAATATCTGATATAGTGAGTAAATGGTGTTTTTCTGGATATGACAAGAATTCGCCTTGGGTAGACAAATTATTCTCTTATGCAAAAGCGCATCCAGAGGAGTTTGTTGATAGAGCTGAATAGATAATTCGTTCAATATAACTGTAATGAGCTATACATAAATATCAATGTTATACTTTAGTTGTTATTCCACGGCGGGTTCAGAAACGATGATTCATGTTGTTAGCTGTATTTTAAGAACATCATTGAATGGAGTGATAACAATGCCGCTTTTTGTAGTATCGGGAAACACCCTCTCATCTATTGAGCAATGCGCTTTTCCCTCGGAGAAGGCGTTGCAATCACTGATTGAAGCTAATCTAGAGACAGTCTTTAACTGTCGTTTCGTCGCGTCAGAGTTTTCGACTGGTAGTCAACACGCTGGTCGGATTGATACCTTGGCTCTTTCAGAAGACAACAACCCGGTAATAATGGAGTACAAGCGGGTGGAATCATCCGAGTTGATTAACCAAAGCCTGTTTTACCTTCATTGGCTGTGTGATCATCGTGGAGACTTCGAGCTTGCGGTGCAGCGATCTCTTGGTAATGATGTACAAGTTGATTGGTCTGATATTCGAGTTATCTGCATTGCTCCAGACTACAGAAAATATGATATACACGCTGTCCAAGTGATGGGAGCAAACATCGAACTCTGGAAGTATCGTCTATATGCTAATGGTACTCTTCATTTGGAAGAAGTACAACGAGCTTTAGCTCCTGGTTCGGCGCCTTCCACGAATGGAAAAAACCCTATCATGGTGGAGGCAGGAAGAAAGGCAGCAGTGACAAGAGCAACCGGCAGCTACACCTTTGATGAACATATTGAGGGCAAGCCTGGAAGCATTAAAGCCTTGGTCATCGCCTTACAGGACTTTATCCTTTCTTTAGATTCGACCATTGAAGAAGCGCCAAAAAAATACTACATTGCGTACCGCATCTCCCAGAATATCGTCTGTGTTGAGGTTCAAAAGCAACGCGTTCTACTTTACGTTAAACTAAATCCGAAGCAATTGGATTCCCTGCTGGAAAACGCGCGCGATGTATCGGAGATTGGTCACTATGGCACCGGAGATTTGGAGTTATCAGTTCGATCGGAGAACGAGCTTGACCTAGTGAAACCGTACATAGAGATGGCTTATAAAAAAGTGGGCGGATAGAGAAAAACTTATCTTGACAAAGAACGTACGTTTGTTTATGGTAATAATAAGGAATAATGGTAAATGGAGTGAGCTCCATGAGTATAAAATCAAAGATCGAGTGGACAGACGCCACCTGGAATCCGGTTCGGGGTTGTACAATAATAAGTTCTGGATGTGAAAATTGTTATGCGCAGACTTTTGCCGAACGATTTCGGGGAGTACCGAACCACCCATATGAACAAGGTTTTGACTTGCGGTTGGTCCCGGAGAAAATTGCCGAGCCTTTACGGTGGGCATCGCCCCGTATGATTTTCGTTAATTCCATGAGTGATTTATTTCATGAAAAGGTTCCTGACTG
>DNNJ01000414.1 GCA_003487955.1 Clostridiales bacterium
TGTTACAGCCACTAAAAATTGTCCAAAACTAAACGGGATGTTTTGTCCATGAACAGACGAATTTCGTGTCCAGACATATGCCAGGGCTCTGCCCTGGAACCCGGGGTTTATCGCTTATCAAAAGTTTTACATTATCTAAAGCAGAGTGTAATAACCTACAAAAATCAGGAAAACTACAAGCTCAACTTTAGATAATTAGATTTATTGAAGCGATTTCAGAAAACTAATCATTGCTATCTTTTCACTATTATCATAATACTCTATATTCCCTGTTAAATCAGAAGATGCTTTAGTAATTGCATTTCGTACAACTTCTGGATTATTTCTAGCATATCGCTCAGTAGTTAAGACAGACTTATGTCCAAGAAAATCCCGAATATAATATATATTAGCGCCAGCTTGAATTAAGTGACTGGCTTTGGTACTCCTGAGCAAATGAGGAGATATATTTAAATTAAACATATTTGAGTTCACTTGCTTACCCATACTTACATATTTTTTAAGAATGTAAGAAATACCTGCAGTAGTCAGTTTTCCGTGGCTTCGATTTTCAAACAAAAGTTGCTCCATTTTAGTAATGTGATTTTCATTCATATATCCTTGCAGTATATCAGATGTTTTTTGTGTAATAGGAATTATTCTTGTCTTATTACCTTTTCCAAAGAGTTTTACAGTCATAGTTTTACCAACAGAAATATCTGCCACTCTAAGCTCAATTAATTCACTAACCCGTGCTGCAGTATCATAAAGCACAAGTAAAATGGTAAGATCTCTACGACCATGTTTAGTTCGGGCATCTGGCATAGAAAACAACACTTCCATTTCCTTCAATGATAAATATTGGGGTGGAACAGTAGGTGTTTTCTTCTCTGGTACAGATAAAATATCACAACAAAGAGCAGTGTAAATAACTGATTCAGAGCGAATATATTGAAACAGCGATTTAAGTGCTGACAACCGTTGATTTCTTGTTGAGGCAGAATTTTTTCTAGTAGATTCCATCCAAAATAAGTAGTCTTCAACAATCCGTTTGTCTATTTTATCCAATGTTAGTTTATCGCATGGAATCCCTTTTTCACAATCACAAAAATGATAAAACTGCAATAATGAATAACTGTAAGAAGAGATAGTATTGGAGCTTAAACCTCTCTGAAGCGGAAGATACTTTGTAAAGTATGTATAAATATAGTCGGCAAAATCAGGTTTTACTTGTCTAAACATCAAATTTCACCTCCGGTACACAGGTCTCTACAAATGATGTCCCGGCAGTTATGATATTTGAATAATCAAATTCCGGTAGATGTATATATCTTTCAGTGTCTTTAATGTTTGTATGACCTACATAAGTTGATATAATCGGCATAACGGTGTAAAGATCTAATCCAAGCACCTTAGTCATTTTCGCATAGGAGTGAACGATAAATGTATGCCTCATATCATGTATTCTTTTATAAGTTTGCCCATTTAAAGTTGATACGCCAGCTTTTAAAAGGATTGCACGGAATCGTTCCCGAAATGTAGTATCATGTATAACGCCCCCAGAAGGCGATGGAAAAATATACTCAATGTTTTTGTTAAATCTGAAATCCATTAAATCAACATACATTCGAAGGTATGCGGTAAGAGACTCCGACATTGGAACAAGCCTGCTTACTTGATTTTTAGACCTTTCAATGTTTAGTATCCCCTCCCTTAAATTCACATTACAAAGTTTCAATTGCCGTGCCTCGGATGAACGTAAACCACATCCAAAAAACACTCTTAGAATTGCAGGCATAACTATGTGTATATAAGGAGAACGCGAAGAATATTCCATGTGATCAGCAGCATTTAATATTTTTGTTATTTCTTCTCTACTAAATATGTATGGCTTGAAATCATACTTATATTTACAAGTGAAATGTTTAGGAAGTATATAAGCTTCTATTCCAGCAGAAATCATATACTCAGCTAATCCTCTAAGAATGCGTATCCGGTTGAGTTGAGTTCCTTGTGATTCACAATCCCTTCGTTCTGCTATCATTAAAACGGTATCCTTCGATAAAACAACAGTATTGGTTGTAAATTGGTTCATTAGCTTGCATATATTTCTTAGACTATATATGTTAGAACCTTCAAATTTTTGACCAATGCTACGCTTGAATCTTAGAAAATCAAGGCAAACTTTTGTACATATTCCATCAGGAAATTCTATGTTTGATTTGTTTTCAATCATTGAAGGGTACCTCCAATGCTGCTAATCTTAACTTTTCAATGTCTATGCGTATATATTGCATTGTGACATTAGCGTATTTATGACCAAGTGCTTCAGAAATAACTGTAATTGGAACATTGTCTCCCATTAGTCTTGCAGCTAAACTGTGTCTAAATGTATGCATGCCATGATGTTTACCATCCCTGTTGATATCTGCCAATTCAAAATATTTATTAAGCCGTTTGTAATAATGTCCTGCAGATATATACGGACAGTATGGTGCTATTGATCTTAAGAAAACATGGTTAACTGCTATATCTTTAGGACGTCCATTCATGAGATAATCAAGCAGAGCCCATTTTAACGCATCTGTCATTGAAAGCATTAAGAATTCCCCTGTCTTTTGCTGTATAATTTCAATTGTGTTGCAATCCCATTTTATATCTTGAAGTCTAAGATTAATAATGTCGGATACTCTTAAGCCGGCATCAACGGCTAAAAGAATTATCGCATAGTCCTTTTTTCCTTCTATTGTACTTCGGTCTATAGCTTCAAGAATTTGTTTTATTTCATCGGCACTATAGGTAGATGGAATATGTTCATATCTACCATTATTAATAACTCTCAAATTCATTGACAAGTCTACTTCCAACATTCTTGCAATTTCTGGGCATCTGAAAAATTCCCTAAGTGTTATGATAATGTTGCTTTTAGTTGAATTGCTCAAACCACTTTTCGTTTCAAGATATTTCTGTATAGTTGATTGACTTAATTCAGAGATGTTGGTAATTTGCTCATTTTCAGCAAAATACAAAAAGTTTTTTATATTTTGCTGCTTTAGTAAAATACTTTTTTGTTTAAGGTTTTTCGTACTTAGCCAGGAAGTATAACTATCGTATGCTAAAGTGAAAGGTTTGGTCTTAAATGTTTTTGATAATTTGTATGTTCTGTGAATAATCCACAAATTTTTTACAGATAAATCGTACAGGCATAGTAGGAAACGAGCATAATATTTTTCTGAAACAGTCTTTGGCTGAAAAATATCTTCTATACCATAACGGAAATGTGCAAATTGAGTTATTAGCTCACTACTACATACAGTTATGTCGTTGTCATCAGCATACTTAAGAAGATGATTCCAAATCCCTGTGTAAGTCTTAACAGTCTTTTCGGAATACACCTTACTTTTTAAAAAATCAATTGAGCTTAAAATTTGTTTTTGCAAACTTACTGCGAATAAATCGTGCATAATGGTAACCTCCTTAAAAAAATATTGTTTAGAAGATTATACATTATGATAAGTAGTTTTGCTTGTTTATGCTATTTTAGGGCATTATTAATGATAACTTTAAATAACGTAAAACTTTTGATAAGCGCTATTATATAAAGATTTTCATAATAGCGC
>DNNJ01000282.1 GCA_003487955.1 Clostridiales bacterium
GACGAATACCTCTGGAGAAACGGCCTGATCGCATTTAATAATAAACAGTTAGAAGAGATTCTTTTATCCCTCGAAAAATATTTCGATATAAAAATTCAAATCGATTCGAAAAAGTTACCGCAACACACATACACTGGAAAATTCCGTCAATCCGACGGTGTTGATTATGCATTGCGGGTGCTGCAAAGAAGCATCCGGTTCACTTACGAAAGAAACGAAGAAACAGGAACAATTTATATAAGATAACACACCACTACACGAACTATCTAGTTTATTTTTCAAAGTGGCAAAAGGATTTCACTACAGAGTTCTTTGATATTCGTTTCTTTAAATAAAAAATAGTCCTATAAGCTGATTGTCAACAGATAATGGTCAGGTTTGTTGGATTAGCCGCTGGGCATTAGGGGTGAATCTTCTTGCCCAGAAGTCACCCTTCCAGCGATCAACGCATCTTAGGGATTGAAGAACTGTACAACACTTTTATTGTGATGGAACTGACATAAAAAATACAAGCAATTAACTTGTCCTTGATCGGACACAAATGATAAACATACAAAAAAACACACGCCTATGAGATAAAATGAATTACCAAGATCACCTGAAAACATAAACCGGCAAGCGCTGCAACGCTCGCCGATTATTCGTTTTCGTCAACACAACCAAGAAATATTCAATGTATTAACTAAAAACAATTACAAATGTATGAAGAAAAACAACTCATTGGGTAATAAATTATCCGAAAAAGTACCCATTAAACAATTTTTATTAATTATGCGAACAACCTTTATTCTATTATTTACATGTGTTTTTTGCTCTATGGCGGAATTGGGTTATACTCAAAATGCCACGGTGACAATTAATAAAAGGAATGTTATACTTAAGGAAGTATTGAACGAAATTGAAAGTCAAACCGATTATCTATTTATATACAGTAGCGAGGTAAACACCGACGTAAAGGTATCGGTAAGAGTCAAAGAAAAAGCTGTGTCTGAGCTTCTAAACTCTTTGTTAAACAAAGATATTGACTATTCTATGGAGGGTAACCATATTTTACTATCAAGTAGCAATAAGACAGAAAATAAGTCAAAGAATACATCAACCTCGATTATTCAACAACAAAAGAAACAGATCACCGGTACTTTAGTTGATGTTTCTGGCGATCCTATTATCGGAGCAAATATAATTGAGCAAGGGACTACAAACGGAACTGTAACGGATATTGATGGAAAATTTTCTTTAAGTGTTGAAAATAATGCAGCCATCCGTATTTCTTATATTGGCTACTTAGAGCAGATAATTAACACATCTAATCAATTAACGTTCAATATTGTTTTACAGGAAGACACCCAAACACTGGATGAAGTAATTGTTGTTGGTTATGGAACTCAAAGAAAAGTAAATTTAACAGGATCTGTCACAACTGTCTCTCAAGATATTCTTACAAAGCGAAACGCCACTCAAACATCTCAGTTATTACAAGGGGCATCAAGTGGTATTACTGTCACTCAAAGTTCCGGAAAACCTGGAGCAGATGGCGCTAGTGTCTTAATAAGGGGTAGTGGTACTTTTAGTGGAGCAGGAAATAATCCATTGGTTTTAATAGATGGGGTACCTGGTTCTTTGAATTCAGTATCTCCTAATGATATTGAAAGTATATCTATATTAAAAGATGCGTCTTCAGCAGCAATCTATGGCTCTCGCGCCGCTAATGGTGTGATTTTGGTTACTACTAAGGTTGGAACTGATAAATTAAATGTTAACTATGAGTTTTATGTTGGCCAACAAAAACCATCAGCATTGCCAAAATATGTTGACTCATGGACTTATGCAGAGATGTTGAATGAAGCAAGAAATAATATTGGCTTAGGAGATCATTATACTCAAGATGAAATCAAGAAGTTTAAATCTCAGGAGGCCCCTTATGAATATCCTAATACAAAACATCTTGAGAATTTTTTCAACTCTGGAAACGGTTTACAAACAAAACATAACCTGTCATTAAGTGGTAAGGATGGAAGGACTCAATATTATGTCTCATTAGGTTACTTAGCACAAAATGGTTTGATAAAAAAAGTTGATCTTGATAGATATGATATCAGATTGAACTTAACAAGTGCATTAAAAGATAATTTGACTTTAAGTGCTAAAATGTATTCAAATCACTCATTAAGAAATGAACCTGCTCAATTATCAGAAGGGCAAAACAGAGATATGGGAAACATAATGAGATGGGCAACTGCAATCCCGGCAACAATCCCCGGAAAACTACCTGATGGTACCTACGGGACATATATGGGATTTGCTGTTGCTGAAGCAGCTTTAGAAACAGATTCCCATCGAAAATTCAAGAACTCTTTTTTTAACACTAACATGTCATTAGAATGGGATATAGTAAAATCTTTAAAGTGGACAAACAGAGTATCCTACAATTGGGGCTATAACAGGGATGATTTATTTGGTGCGGCATATCCTTGGACTTCACCGGGTTTAGTTGAAACAAGAGTATCAAAACTCACTGTAAACTCTAATACATCAAGCAATTTAAATCTGGAGTCTTTCTTTGATTTCAATAAAATATTCAATAATAACCATAATGTTCACTTATTAGCAGGATTTTCAAGCATTACAGATTATTACGAAAGCATAGGTGCCTTTCGAGAAAATTTCCCAAGCACAAAATTACATGTACTAGACGCGGCTTCAACCGAAAATGATGATAACTGGGGAGGGGCATCAACTGTTAAATTACTTTCATTTTTTGGTAGAGCTAATTACATATACAAAGAAAAATATCTTGTAGAAGGGAATCTTAGATATGATGGATCTTCACGTTTTCCAAAGAGTGGAAGATTTGGATTATTTCCCTCTTTATCTGGAGGTTGGATAGTATCAAATGAAGACTTCTTTAATTCCTCCTGGATAGATTTTCTTAAATTAAGAACTTCTTATGGTGTCTTAGGTAATCAACAAATTGGTAATTATCCCTACCAGAAAACTCTTAATTTAGGTCAATCATATCCATATGGATCACCTGAAAAATTAATGCCTGGTATTGCCTTGACGACGTTACCGTTCCAGAATATTTCTTGGGAATCAATTGCGGTATTTGATCAGGGATTAGATGTTAATTTGTTTGATAATAAAGTTAGTTTGAGTGTTGAACATTACAATAGGCAGACAACTGGGATACTTTATAATTTAACAGTATCAAGTGTCTTGGGTATGGGTGTTTCTTCACAAAATGCTGGTGAAGTTCAAAATAGGGGCTGGGATTTTCAATTGAATTTAAGAAATTCAATAAATAAGTTTTCATATGAGATTCAAGGTAATTTTTCATATAACAGAAACAAGGTTGTTTCCTTAGCAGGTGTCGATTATGATATAAGCAAAGGCCTTTTTGTTGGGAAACCATTAGGGTCCATTTATGGTTACAAAACAGATGGCCTGTTTGTTGATCAGAATGATATTAATAATTATGCCACACAAAATTACACAGCTGCTCCCGGCCTTATAAGATACAAAGATATTAGCGGTCCCGATGGAACTCCTGACGGAATAATTGATGCGGCATATGATCGAACGGTTATTGGCAACTCTATTCCCAAATACACGTTTGGATTAAATTTACAGGCCGATTATAATAATTTTGATTTATTTGTTCAATTTCAAGGTCTGGCAGGATATCAAAAACGCATAGACGGATTAAGATTTGCATTACACAATAATGGAAACATTGAACAATGGCATGTTGATAATAGATGGACTACGGAAAATCCAAATAAAAATGCAAAATATCCGAGATTAACACCCCTTGGATCAACACCAGAACCACCGTTTGGCCCTGATTCCGAGTACTGGTTACAAGATGCTAGCTTTGTTCGTCTTAAAACACTACAATTAGGATACAGTATTCCTAAACAGTATTTGGATAAATTATCCATTAACCGATTAAGATTTTATGTTAGCGGACAAAATTTATTCACATTCAGTCATTATGTTGAAGGATGGGATCCGGAAATGAGTAATGAAGGGTATGCTGGCTCAAGTTATTATCCTATTACAAAGATGTGGCTTTTTGGATGTAATATTAACTTTTAAAATTTAGAACAATGATATATAATAAACTAAATAAATTTTCCTTTATTTTATTTTGCCTGATTTTTATTGTAGGATGTGATAATTTTTTGGAAGAAAATCCGACTAGTCAGTTGAGCGAAGTAACATTTTGGAATACAGAGGATGATGCCATCAGAGCAATTACCGCTTGTTATAGACCTAATACATGGAATGGCTGGTGGAATGATTTTGACGGTAGGAACATTGCGGGTATTAAATTTGAAGCATGGACAGATCTTCTATCAAACAAAGAACTTGGATCAGGGTATCCAATTGGAGGTATTGAGCCGACAAACAGTCAAATCAGTGCCATGTGGAGTCAAAATTATATTGTAATTGCAAGAACTAACTATTTTCTCGAAAATATAGAGAAAGTAAAAATGGATGATAATGCTAAACAATCGTTAATTGGTGAAGCGAGATTTTTAAGAGCTTATAGTTATTTCTGGCTTTCTCAATTATATGGAAATATTCCTCTAATTGACAAAACGCTAACTTTTGATGAAGCAAATAGTGTAACCCAGTCACCGAAATCAGCTGTAGTGGATTTTGCTATTAATGATTTAAATTTTGCCATTGAAAAACTGCCAGTGAAAAGAGGTTCGTCAGAAAAAGGAAGAGCAGAAAAGGGAGCTGCTCTTGCATTAAAAGGAAGATTTTTAATGGCTGATAAGAAATGGACAGAAGCTGCAACAGTTTACGAAACATTAATAAACCTAAACAGATACACTATTGACCCACGTTTTAAAAAACTCTTCGAGGATGAAGGAGACGACAGTGACGAAATTATTTTTGCAAGAAAATATATTGAAAATCAACAAGGCGAACCCTTCACTCAACAAGCCTGTAAACCAGGCTGGTATGGAGGTTATTCTCAATTTAGTTTTATGAAAAACTTTATTGAGATGTTTCCTATGATTGATGGGAAATCAATCAAAGATTCACCATTATATGATCCTCAAAAACCCTTCGAGAATAGGGACCCCCGTCTTTATGCAACTGTACTTTTACCTGATTATTCATCAGTGAATGGAAAAATCTATGTTGGACATCCCGACTCAACAGGACAAACCGGCCCCGGATTAACAGGTTATGGGATTAATAAAACATGGGATCATAACTTTTCCGGAAATGTTTGGGCCTACGGAGGTGATTATATCTTAATTAGATATCCAGAAGTACTTTTAAGTTATCTTGAATGTAAAATAGAGAGTGGTGCTACTATTTCTCAAGACTTACTTGACAAAACAATCAATCAGTTAAGGGGAAGAGAAGAAGTCAACATTGGAAATGTTTCTGAAACTGACCCTATTAAACTGAAAGAAATAGTTAAAAATGAGAGAGGCATTGAATTAGCCATGGAGGGTGGAATAAGATATTTAGATTTAATCAGATGGAAAGAAGGAGTCCAAAAACTAAATAGAAAGTTCTATGGAATGAAGATTACTGATAACCCCGGCAGTTATACCGGTAAATATGTATTGGATTCTGAAGGTAATATTTTTATACAAGAACGAATGTTCAAGGAACATAATTATTTATGGCCTATTCCTCAATCAGAACTCGATATCAATAATAATTTAAAACAAAATCCTGGATATAATTAATAAATCAGGTTAATAAATTGCGGGGGATTTATTGAAAAAATTCCCCTGCAATTTTAATATGCAAAAAGACAAATTAGATTATGAAAAAGTTATTTTTTCTCACCATACTCTTCTTCCCTACACTTTTCATGTTTGCACAACAGCCTGTTGAACAGCCTGATGCCGATGGACGAGTAATAATTGGCAGAGCCGGCACGCATCACTGGCGCCCCTATATGGCCAATGCAGATTTATCTGACTACCATCATGCTTCTGAAGAAGTGCTGGAGCAGTTCAGGGATATGAAATATGGATTGCGGATCCATTGGGGTATTTATTCAATTGTCCAGGGAAGGGAGTCATGGGTAATAAAGGAGAATGAGGAGAACTCGCTGTCATATCAGGGGTTTTATCATGATTTATATAAAGGATGGTATCCGGAAGCTTTTGACGCCGACAAGTGGACGAACATGATGGTCGATAATGGATTCAAGTTTTTCACCTTTACAACAAAGCATCATGATGGTTTTTCGATGTATGACACGAAAACCGTGATAAAAAACAGGTTTGTTTTCAATGGTGAAAATGCCGGGGTCATAGAGCCGGCCAACATACATTATAGCATAATGGAAACTCCGTTTGGCAGGGATATTACCGGAGAACTGGTAAAATCGGCAAAGCCTAAAGGATTGAAAATAGAACTCTATTATTCACACCCCGACTGGTATGACGCAGATTTTCGGTTTGACGAATGGAATCCTCAGTTAGACAAGAACTTCTCCCCTGAAAAAAATCCGGAGGAATGGGAGCGTTTTACAAAAAGACACAAGGAGCAGGTTAGAGAGTTGCTAACAAATTACGGGAAAATTGATATGATATCCTTCGATATGTGGCTTCCGGAATTTGCCTGGGGACACATGCAGGAGATGGTACGGATGGCAAGAGAGCTTCAGCCTGACTGCATGTTACGCTGGCGGGGAATTGGGAATTACGGCGATTACCATACCCCCGAAAACTATATTCCGGGAGACGAAAGCCAGGGTACAATGGCATGGCAGGTCATCCATTGCTTAAGTACCCGGAATTATTTCGGATATGAGCCAAATCCACAATATTTAAGAGGTGGCGACTGGATCGTGTCAAAACTGATCGACATTGTTTCAAAAGGCGGAAACCTGATGGTCGGCGTTGGCCCGGACCTGGCCGGAAATTGGCATCCTAAAGCACTGGAGTCTCTAGAATATGCAGGGAAATGGCTCAAAGTTAACGGTGAGGCCATATATGGAACCCGTCCGTGTAAAATAACGAAAGAAGGCAGTGTCTTTTACACAAGAAATAAAGATAATACGACCACTTACGCATTAATTGACGGATGGCCGGGAAAATCATTATTTGTTGACCATATTCAGCCAGACAGACAATCTAAAATATTTTTACTGGGTTATAACAAACCGTTGACCTGGAAGAAAAACAAAACCGGAATATTGATAGAACTGCCTATGGAGCTGCAATCTGAAGAAAACAGGCCATGCAAACAAGCCTACGCTTTTAAAATCACCGGTTCTCAGAAGTAACTCAAAAAATGGAAAGACGAAAATGCAACAATTCAGGTCTTGAATTATCAGTATTAGGTACCGGATGCTGGACATTCGGAGGAGGTGAATATTGGGGGAGTCAAGATCAACAAGATGTCAACGAAGTTGTACGGGCATCAATCGACTTTGAAATCAATTATTTTGATACCGCAGAAGTTTATAACGAAGGGCGCAGCGAAACGTCTTTGGGCATGGCGATCTCCGGCATTCCAAGGAATAAATTCCTGATCGGTTCAAAGGTTAGTCCTTCAAACTGTTATAAAGATATATTAATAGAACACTGTGAAGCCTCTTTAAAAAGACTAGGAACAGACTATATCGATATCTACATGATACACTGGCCCATACATCCGCATTCCATTAGGCATTTTACTTCGGACGTCAGAATAATCCAAAATCCACCGACAATTGATGAAGCTCTCGAGGATCTGATCAAGCTAAAGGAACAAGGAAAAATAAGATTTTTTGGAGTAAGCAACTTTAGTTCAAATCGTCTGAAAGATTTTCCGCTCGAACAAGTTGCAGTCAACGAGTTACCATACAATCTTTTATGCAGGGCAATTGAATATGACACATTGGATATGTGCCAAAGACATGGAATCGGGGTCATAGGATACATGGCTCTTTTGCAGGGCATCTTGGCAGGCACATATCCAACTTTGGCTGAAGTGCCGTCATGGCGTAGACGAACACGTCATTTTAATTGCAAGGGCACAAGAGAATGTCGTCATGGCGAGGCGGGTATAGAAGACGAAACTAATGAGGCCCTGACAGAAATACGGCGTATCAGCAAGGAAACCGGAATCAAGATGAACGACCTGGCCATAAAATGGATATTGGCAAATCCGGCGATTACTTGTACACTTGCCGGATCAAGAAATGTAATACAGCTCAAAGAAAATATTAAAGCAACTGAATTCGATCTGGACACCGAAATAAAAAAAGAGTTGGACAGGGTCACTTTTCCGGTAATGGAAAAATTAGGAAACCATTTTGATTATTATGAAAGTGCGAATAACGACCGGACGGTATAAAACGCATACAATTTAACTCCTCTTATTTAAAAAAAGAGAGATTGATTATAAGGAAGAAAAATATGCAAATTTCAAAGATAAATAATTGTCCAGCCAAAGGTAAAAGATTGATTATAACTGTTCTTATTCTCACAATTGCAGGTTCATTTCTTACTCATGCACAGGTATCTTCAGGCATATCCGATGATAGCGCCTGTCTTGATAATACAAAGACGTTATCTGACGAAGAAATAAATTTATTTCGTGAACAACTGTTCAATAATGTCGTCTCCTATTTGAAGAATGATCTGAAAGCTTCCGTAAAAAACAGGCAAAAAAGTTGGAACAGAGATTATACATCAACAAGTAACTACATTAAATCTGTTTCCCCTAATCGTCAAAGATTAGCGGAAATAACCGGAGTTGTCGATGAAAGGGTGAAGTTTAGGGAAATCGACTTGAAAGAAACTACGGGCGAAAAAGCCATTGTCTGCCAAACCAGTTTTTTTACAATTTACAGTGTAAAATGGCCTGTACTGGATGGTGTAACAGGAGAAGGATTGTTACTTGAACCTAAGGACAAGGCGGTTGCTCAAGTTGTAGCGATTCCGGACGCAGACTGGTCCCCCGAAATGCTGGCAGGTCTGGACTCCCGGTTGGACACTGAAGCCCAATATGCACGGAAACTAGCTATGGCCGGTTGTCGGGTAATTATTCCGTTACTGGTCAACAGGGATAACCTCTGGTCGGGAAATCCGGAAATCAAGATGACAAACCAGCCACATCGTGAGTTTATCTATAGAAGATCGTATGAAATGGGTAGACATATCATCGGGTATGAAATTCAAAAGATATTGGCTATTGTCGATTGGTTCGATCTTAAGAATAAAATCAACAAGACTCAACTTCCCATTGCTGTTGCAGGGTATGGCGAAGGTGGGCTTCTAGCTTTATACAGTACAGCCATTGACCTTCGGATAAATGGAGTTTTAGTCAGCGGTTATTTTCAAGAGCGTGAAGATGTTTGGGAAGAACCAATATATAGGAATATTTGGGGGTTATTGAATGAATTCGGGGATGCGGAAATCGCCAGTCTAATTGCACCTCGAACGATAATAATAGAGGCGAGTAAAGGTCCGCAAGTTGACGGACCTCCACAAGCTGACAGAAATCATAACGATAGCGCTACACCGGGAAAAATAGCATCTCCCCCATTGGAGTCGGTTCAAAAAGAGAAAGCAAGAACTGAAATAATTTACAGAAACCTGAAAGCCACAGAAAAGCTACAATTGACTACAAGTGACGATAATAAAGGTTTTCCAGGCTCTGCAAAATCATTGGATTTACTTTTAAGCCGAATTGGAATCAAAGGGAAGGTTCCTGCTACGGATAAAACTTTTTTAATTGATGAGCGGGCAGATTTTAATCCGTCACTCCGTCTTTACGACCAGTTTGTCGAGTTGAATCAACATTTAGATAAAATAATCAGAAAAAGTGAAACAGAAAGAGAAAAGTTTTGGAAAAAAGCAGATTTAAGCTCCGTGAATAAATGGACAAATACCAGTGACTTTTATAGAGAACATTTTGAGGACGAGGTTATCGGGAAAATGCCAAAATCCGTCGAACAATTAAATCCGAGAAGCAAGTTACGCTATCAAACTCCAAAATGGCGTGGATACTGGATAAAACTGGACGTCTGGCCAAGCATATTTACAGGTGGCATTTTATTAATTCCGAATGATGTGAAAAAAGACGAGAAAAGGCCGTTGATTGTATGTCAACACGGGTTAGGGGGAACTCCGGAAATGCTTGTTGACAAAAGGATCAAATCTGTTTACAACGCCTATGCAGCTCAATTAGCAGATTTAGGCTACATCGTTTATGTACCCCAACACATTTACGGCCTCATGCCGGATCAACCGTACGGGGAACAAGATTTCCGGACCATCCAAAGAATGGCAAATCCGGTTAAAAAGTCGATATATTCTTTTGTTGTTGGTCAGGAAAGACAGGCCATGCGCTGGCTAAAACAATTGCCATTTGTTGATGACAGCCATATTGCCTTATACGGAATTTCATACGGTGGGAAGACAGCGATGCGCGTACCTGCAATTTTACAAGATTATTCTGTTGTTGTTTGTTCCGCCGACTTCAACGAGTGGGTATGGAAAACTACCTCATTAGATTTTATGGAAAGTTATCTCTTTTCCCCTGAGTACGACATGTACGAGTTTAATTTGGGCAACACTTATAATTACGCTGAAATGACAAGATTAATTTCTCCGAGACCTTTCATGGTAGAAAGAGGGCGTTTTGACAGTGTTGGAAAAGACGAATGGGTTGCGTATGAATTTGCCAAAGTCCAACGCATGTATGAATTGATGGGGGTTGGGAATCTTACAGAAATAGAATATTTCAACGGTCCTCATGAGATACATGGAATTGGTACATTCGAATTTCTACACAAGCATCTTATGAATAAAGATAAAAGATAACTTTGAGTTTGCTTTATTACCGATCTTCTGACAATGTGAATATCAAAATCTAACACAAATTGAAGTCTAATAACCCAATTAATTCGAAAGAAATGAAAAAAAATAATTTTGTAAATTATCTGCTTAAATTACTATTTTTATCTGCCTTATTTATGATAACAATAACATCAAAAATCAATGCAAGCGTAAAAATCGGCCGGCCGGTTAAAATAGTGAGCCTTTGTTTTGAAAACAAGAATTTTGAGGATATAATACAAATTATAGATGACGAAGGCAAAAAGGAAGTCGACATTATTGTTTTACCCGAAACATGGAGAGGACAGATCAGTCCTGAAACCTTAGATGGCGAAACAATAAGCACGTTATCAAAACTAGCCAAGAAACATAATACATACATACTTTCTCCAATCGACAGGAAGGAAGGTAAATCAAGGTTGAATACGGCAGTCTTAATTGACCGGAAAGGCGAAATTGTCTTCACATACGATAAAATTTATCCTTATTGGAGCGAATTTGATTTGGATCCCCCGGTCGATCCGGGTACGAACACAAATATGGTATATTCTGCTGACTTTGGGAAAATAGGAGTCGCTATTTGTTATGATGCAAATTTTCCAGAATTATGGCAAGTATTAAGAGATCAAGGTGCGGAAATAGTCTTTTGGTCCAGTGCTTATTCAGCAGGAACACAGTTAAAGGCATACTCTTTATTGCATCATTATTATATTGTTACCAGTACGTATTCAAGAGATTGCCAAGTGTACGATATTACAGGTGAAAGAATTTTCGATATGAGTGGGAATAATATCACCATAGCTCATATTACGCTTGACCTTGATCGGGGGATCTACCACGAGAATTTTAATTTGGGGAAACTTCAGAATCTTCTGGAAAATCACGGAAATGAAATCGAAAAGGAATCGGCAATGCCACGTGAACAATGGTTTGTACTGAGATCAATAAAGCCGGGGGTTTCAGCACGGCAATTAGCAAAAGAATTTAACATGGAGGAACTTGTGGACTACCAAAACAGAAGTAGGAAGGAAATAGATAAAAAGCGTGAATTTCAAGTTAGAGAAAATAATTTATCCGAATAATTTTTATGAAAGCACTGGTTTTAGACAAATACATGGAG
>DNNJ01000002.1 GCA_003487955.1 Clostridiales bacterium
TTTATTAACTGATGAAAATTTTAAATATGGAGATAAGGTTGAACTTATCAAACAAAAATTCGGAAAAGAAACAACGGAAGAAGCAATTTCTGAAATCAATTATCTTATAGTGAACGATATGCTTTATACTGAAGATGTAAATCCTCAAAATAAAATTAAGACTGCAGTAAAAGCAATGTGCTTAAATATGACACATGACTGTAACCTAAGATGCGAATACTGTTTTGCGTCCCAGGGAAGCTATAACGGCAAGAGATCATTTTTGAGCTTTGAAACAGGAAAAAGGGCATTTGATTTCCTTGTTAAAAATTCAGGTACAAGAAGAAATCTTGAGGTAGATTTTTTTGGTGGAGAGCCCTTGATGAATTTTGAAACAATCAAAAAGCTTGTTAGTTACGGAAGATCTTTAGAGAAAGAATACAAGAAACATTTCAGGTTTACAACAACAACTAATGGTGTGCTTTTAGATGATGAAAAAATTGACTATCTTAATGAAAATATGGCCAATGTGGTTTTGAGCATAGATGGAAGAAAATCTGTTAATGACCGTATGCGCAGAACCGTAAACGGAAAGGGAAGCTATGACATTATTGTGGATAATTTAAGGAATTTTGTGTCAAAAAGAATGGACAAGGATTATTTCGCAAGAGGTACATTCACCTCTTACAATTTAGATTTTTCCCAGGATGTTAAGCATATGAGAGAATTAGGATTTGATAAAATTTCCGTAGAGCCTGTTGTTGCTAAGACTGATGAAAAATTTGCACTTAAAGAAGAGCATGTGGATATATTAAAAAAAGAATATGAAAAATTAGCTGAATATTTTATTAAATCATATAACAATAAAAATAAAAGGTTTCAATTTTTCCATTTTAATATCGAATTAGACCGCGGTCCATGCATTTACAAAAGGTCAACAGGCTGCGGAGCGGGAACGGAATATGTTGCAGTGACTCCGTCGGGTGAATTATATCCTTGTCATCAGTTTGTAGGATATGAAGAATTTATTATAGGAAATGTTGATGAAGGCATTACGAACCAGGCTATAGCAGATAAATTTAAAAATGTTTCGGTAAATGATAAACCCGCGTGCAGAGATTGCTGGGCAAAATACTTTTGCAGCGGTGGCTGTCATGCCAACGCATATAATTTCAACAAGGATTTCAGTATTCCTTATAATGTTGGATGCGAGCTGGAGAAAAAACGAATCGAATGCTCGATATATATAAAAGGAAAACTGGGTTAGGTCATGAAAAAAACAGTGGCAATTGTGTATGGAATTATAGTATAATACAGATAGAATAAAAATTAATTACAAGAGAGGAGTGTTATTATGCAAATTGGTTTTATTGTAATTCTTATAATAGCGATTTTTGTTACAATTTTTGCAATCCAAAATGGAACACCCGTTCCCGTTGATTTATTTTTTGCTCGATATGAAATGCCTTTAGCTGTAATAATGTTAATCTGTTTGGTTCTTGGAGCTGTTATAATACTAATATTAGGCACTACAAGACAATTTAAGAAAAGGTCCGAGCATAAGGAATTAATGAACAAGTTCAGAACTCTTGAAGGCGAAAAAGCTAAGCATGAAATAGATATAAAAGCATTGGAAACTGAAAAAGATAAATTACAAACAAATGTAGAAACAATTGAAACTGAAAAACAAAACCTTCAGAATGAAATTGCTGAATTCAGCGAAAAAGTTACTCTGCTTGAGGACAAAATTAAATTACAGGAAGAAGAATTATTTGTTAAAAACCAGGAAATTGATATGTTAAAAGCCCAAAATATTGATGTAATCGAAGAGGATACGAAAATTACAGATGAAGGTTCTATACAGATAGACAATGAAAACAGCGAAGTTGAAAGTCAATGAATATAATAATGATGAAATTGAAAGAATCAGCAAAAGGTTTAATCTTTCAAAAACATCTGCAAAAATACTTTTAAACAGAAATATTAAAACTTTTGATGAAATAGAACAATTTCTTGACCCGGACTTCAAATATTTTGAAAGAGCTGAAAATTACAAAGATTTACATAAGGGCTGCATAAGAGTTATTGAAGCAATTAAAAATAATGAACGGATATTAATTTACGGCGACTACGATGTTGATGGTGTAACTTCCATCAGCCAGTTTGTTGTTTTTTTAAAAAAGGCAGGTGCCGATGTTGAATATTATGTTCCGGAAAGGGAAAGTGAAGGATATGGTATAAGTCAAAGCTTTGTGGACAGTATTAAAACCGGTGAAATAACTTTTGAACTGCTGATAACTGTGGACTGCGGCATAGCTGAAATTACTAAGATTGATGAAATTACAAAGCTGAATAAAGATGTAATTATAATAGACCATCACGAGAGTAGGGAAGAGCTCCCTAATGCATATGCCATAATTAACCCAAAGCAAAAAGATTGTCCGTCGGAAAACAAGCATTTATGTGCAGCCGGGCTGTCTTTTAAATTTTTGAAACATTTAAATAAGTCCTTGAAAATAAATGATATTGAGGATGTGTTGTTGGAATATGCATGCCTCGGAACTATTGCCGACATAGTGGATTTGGTAAAAGACAATAGAATTATTGCCTGCCAAGGATTAAATAAAATAAATAATACAAAAATTACAGGACTTAAAAAGTTAATTGAAGTATCTGGCATTAGGGATGGAGTAATTAAATCCTACCACATAGGTTTTATGTTGGCTCCTCGAATTAATGCATCAGGAAGAATGGATACAGCAAAAAAAGCAATTAAGCTCATGCTTACAAAAGATGAGGAAGAAGCAGAAAAGCTTGCATTGGAGTTGGAGGGTTTAAACAATGCGAGAAAAGAAGCGGAAAGTGTTATATTTAAAGAAGCATTTGAGAAAATAGAATCGAATTTTCTATATAAAAATAATGTAATGGTAGTATACGGGAATGATTGGCATGAAGGAGTGCTTGGGATTGTTGCCTCAAGGCTTACTGAAAAATATAATAAGCCTTGTGTTGTTATATCTATCAAGGATGAAATAGGTAAAGGTTCGGCGAGGAGCCTTGAGTATGTTGATATATTTGAATCATTCAAGGCAGTGGATAGTTATCTCGAAAAGTACGGCGGACATAAATTAGCGGCAGGTCTTACTATTTTGGAAAAAAATATAAACTCCTTCACAAATGAACTGAATAATTATATAGGCTCTTGTATTGAAGAAGAATGTAATCAAATAAAAGCAGATGCAATATTGAATATATCAGACATAGATTTAAAGCTTTATGATGAAATAAACAAATTTGAGCCTTTTGGTTCCGGCAATCAAAAACCCTTATTGGCATTAAGAGATGTATCATTAAAAAATATCAGAAGGGTGGGCAAAGAAGGGAAACATATATCTTTTATGCTATATAGCGGAGGGCTCCACATTCCGGTAATTGGATTCGGTAAAATCGGAATACTTGAAAAAGTACTTTCAATGCCACGCTCCTACATTGTATCCTTAAGCGAAAATATATATAACGATACAAGAAGCGTACAGCTTTTTTTGCATGATGTTGAGGAGCAGGAAGAATTCGATTACAAAATTGATGTTAAAAAACTGAAAACATTGGAGTTTCTGATTAATAAAACAAAATCTAAAATAATTAAGACGGATATATTTATACTTGTAGAAAAACTTAATAAAAGATATAATACAAAAATAACAGCAGAGGAAATAATATGCATGTTAAAGGCGGCAGATAATATTCAGTATGCCTTAAAAAATGACATATTGTATATAAAAAAATAAATGCATGGAGGAAAATATGGAGCTAAAAGAAAAAATTCGTGTTATAGAGGACTTTCCATCTGAAGGAATCAGTTTTAAAGACATTACAACCTTACTTAAGGATTCCGAAGCGCTGCATGAATGTATAATTGAAATGGCGGACAGGTTTAAGGATGTTCATATTGATATAATTGCAGGACCGGAATCAAGAGGCTTTATATTTGCAACACCTCTTGCATATTTGCTTGGGACAGGATTCGTACCTGTCAGAAAACCCGGGAAGCTTCCTGCAGAAACAATTAAATATGAATATAAATTGGAATACGGCACAGATTCTTTGGAAATACATAAGGATGCAATTACAAAAGGGCAGAAGGTACTGATTATTGACGATTTATTAGCTACTGGAGGAACAATGTATGCCACTGCAAAATTGGTCGAAAAGTTAGGCGGCGAAGTTGCAGGGCTTGGATTTCTAATAGAGCTTAATGAGCTGAAAGGAAGAGAAAAACTCAAGGAATATAGGGTAGAATCATTAATAACATATGATAAATAACTATTTTAGCAGGTGAGTCATGTTAGGTAATATTATCAGTCAAATCGAATCATACAATCCAAATGCTGATTTGGGCATTGTTGCTAAAGCATATAATTATGCTGAAATGGCACATTCAAATGCACAAACAAGATTTTCGGGTGAAAGATATTTTGTTCACCCTTATAATGTTGCGCTTATTTTGACTGACTTGCATATGGATGTACAAACTATTTGTGCAGGTCTTTTACACGATGTTGTGGAAGATACCGGTATATCTTTTAATGAAATAAAAAGGGAATTCGGCGAGGAAATTGCCAACATGGTAGATGGCGTCACAAAACTCAGCAAGGTTAAGTACAGAAATAAGGAAGAGCGCCAAGCAGAGTCCTTAAGGAAAATGATAATAGCAATGTCAAAGGATATAAGGGTTGTTATAATCAAATTAGCCGACCGCCTTCACAATATAAGGACATTGCAGTACATGCCCCAAGAAAAACAATACCAAAAGGCAATGGAAACTATAGAAATATATGCTCCCATAGCAAATCGCCTCGGTATTGCATCAATAAAGTGGGAATTGGAAGACTTAAGCTTAAAATATATAGACCCTGAAGGATATGAAGATTTACTTAAAAAAGTTCAGGAAAAAAGCGAAAAAAGAAAAGGTTATGTTTCACACATTATAGATATTATAAATGAAAAGCTTGAAGAATCGGGAATGGAAGCAGATATAAAGGGCAGACCCAAAAGCTTATACAGTATATATAAAAAGATGTATTATAAAAACAGGTTATTTGAACAAATTTATGATTTAATTGCCATAAGAATTATTGTGGACAATATAAAGGATTGTTACGGAGCATTGGGTATTGTTCATACACTTTGGAAACCGGTGCCGGGAAGATTCAAAGATTATATTGCCATGCCTAAACCAAATATGTATCAATCATTGCACACAACCGTAATCGGACCGGAAGGAGAGCCTTTTGAAATACAAATAAGAACCTTGGAAATGCATAGAACTGCTGAATATGGTATTGCGGCACACTGGAAATACAAAGAAGGTATAGATGAAAAAA
This sequence comes from Clostridiales bacterium, assembly GCA_003487955.1. Classification (GTDB taxonomy): domain Bacteria; phylum Bacillota; class Clostridia; order Tissierellales; family Sedimentibacteraceae; genus Sedimentibacter. The sequence continues at coordinate 5,364 of DNNJ01000002.1, forward strand.
CTAATTATGAAGAAAAGCTGAATTGGTTAAGACAAATGCTCGAATGGCAGCAGGAAACAAACGACCCTCAGGAATTTATGGAAGCTTTGAAAATTGACTTATACACAGATGAAGTATTTGTATTTACTCCAAAGGGCGAAGTGGTAAATCTGCCTACAGGGTCAACTCCCATAGATTTTGCATACAGAGTTCATACGGCGGTAGGAAACAAGTGTGTAGGAGCAAAGGTTAACGGACGAATGGTTCCCATCGATACAAAGCTTAAAACGGGAGATCAGGTTGAAATATTAACATCTCAGTCAAGTGCGGGACCAAGCAGGGATTGGCTGAAAATCGCAGCATCAAGTCAGGCTAAATCTAAAATCAGAAAATTTTTTAAAGATAGAGATAAAGATTTTAATGTTGAAAAAGGAAAAGAATTAGTAGAAAGAGAAATTAAAAAGCAGGGCTATCAGATTGCAGATCTTCTGAAGGATGACTGGGTTAAAACAGTTGCCGAAAAATATAATATGTCTGCTGTAAGCAACCTTTATGCTGCCGTAGGCAACGGCGGTATAACTGAAAATCAGATGGTTAACAGGCTTAAATTAATATATCTTGAGAAGAACAAAGATAAGCTCGAGCTTGAGAGAATTGAAAATCTTGAAAAGAGTTTGGCAAAATCACCTCAGAGAATTGAGAAGCATGCATCGGGAGTTATAATAAAAGGCATTGACAATGTAAAGATTCGTTTTTCCAAATGCTGCAATCCTGTTCCCGGGGATGCTATTGTAGGATATATTACAAGAGGCAGAGGAGTTTCTGTCCACAGGGCTGACTGCACAAATATTCATGATTTAAGTGATTCTGATGACCAAAGATTTATTGAGGTTCAGTGGGACCATAAAGAAAAAGCCACATTTATAAGCGAACTTCAGATTAAAGCATTGGATAGACCAAAGCTCCTGCAAGACATAACATCGCTTTATGTAGATGCGAAGCTAAATGCTGTATCGCTTAATTTAAGAATAAATAAGGAAAAGATTGCAATTATTGATATCGGATTTGAAATAAATGAAACAAAACAAATTGAAGAGCTGATTAAAAAGATAAAAAAATTAGACGGAGTATTGGAAGTCTACAGAAATAAGAAATGAGACTGCGAGATGCTCTAACCCCCTTAGGTATGTAATCTGAAAGGAGAAAAAATGAGAGCTGTTGTGCAGCGTGCAAAAAGCGCAAATGTAAAAGTTGAAGATAAAATTATAGGAAGTATAGAGCAGGGAATTTTGCTTTTACTTGGTGTTGAAGAAACTGATGAAGAAACAGATTTGGAATATATGTGCGAAAAGGTTCCGAATCTTAGAATATTTGAGGATGAAAACGGGAAAATGAATAAAAGCCTGCTTGATGTGAGAGGAAGTATACTGGTTATTTCACAGTTTACATTGCTTGGAGATGCAAGAAAGGGAAGAAGACCAAGCTTTACGGTTGCAGCAAGACCTGAAAAGGCAATACCTATGTATGAAAAATTCATTACCGATATGAAGCGGAAAAATATTAAAACACAGGCAGGGGAGTTTGGTGCAGAAATGAAAGTAGAGTTAATAAACGACGGTCCTGTTACCATACTGCTTGACAGTAAGAAAGTTTTTTAGGAGGATATAATGATATTCGAGACATTGGAAGTCGGCATTTATGGTGCGAACTGTTATATTGCAGGAAGTGAAAAGACCAAGGAAGCAGCTATAATAGATCCCGGCGCTGACTTTAATAAAATTGACAAAAAATTAAATGAATTGGGATTAATTCCAAAAATTATTATACTGACCCACTATCATGGGGACCATATAGGAGCGGTGAAAGAATTTACTGATAAATATAACTTAAAAATATATATTCACAAGGAAGATGCAGAAGCGCTGAATAACAGCAATATGAATCTTACCAAGACAATGTTCGGGAAAGGTGTTTCAATTAAGGCTGATGTTGAGTTAAAGGATGGGGACGAAATAGACTTAGGTGAATTAAAATTTAAAATAATTCATACGCCCGGACACACAAAGGGCGGTATTTGCATCAAGGTTGGAAATATAATGATGACAGGGGACACCTTGTTTAACTCTTCTATCGGAAGAACCGACCTTCCCGGAGGCTCCTTTGAAGAAATTATAACTTCAATAAAAGAGAAAATTTTTAAATACGATGATGATACATTAATTTATCCGGGACACATGTCACCTTCAACAATTAAAAGGGAAAAACAATTCAATCCGTTTGTAAATTAAGATGATGATTAAATTTTATTTTTTAGGCCATGATTATGAATACGAAGCAAGAAATGCGCTTAGAGTATTCGATTTAAACACAGATTTTGAAATAACTTACAGCTCCTTTGAAGGAAGGGGCTTATCTATTGTGTCATGTCTTGAAGATGGAGAAGTTATCAGTGCAAAAGCGCAGCTTTACAAAGACAATGAAATACTGTATGAATCATGTTTTAACGCAAATGGTATTGTTTTAGAGAAATACGGTATAAAAAAGCTGAAAAAAACATTGGTGATAAAAACGATACATAATGTATTGAAATCATATTACAATGTTTATCCGGATTACGGCATTTTAACCGGAGTAAGGGTTGCTAAAATTTTGCTCACTGCAAAAAAACACTCTAAAAGTAATGAAGAAATAGATGACATACTGAGAAATACATATGAAGTAAAAGAAGAGAAAATAAAGCTTCTATGGGACATATTAAAAATAGAAGAAAAATATATTGATGAATATTCAAACAATAAGAACTATAACTTATACATAGGCATTCCATTTTGCCCTTCTAAGTGCAGCTATTGCTCCTTTACCTCATATGTAAATTGTCCTCAAAAAAAAATAAATTCCTACTTGGATACTTTGGCATATGAAATTGAAAAAACAATCGAGCTTGCAAAAAAGAGAAAATTGTGCCTTCATACGATATATTTAGGCGGCGGAACACCCTCGGTATTAAGTAATGAGCAAATTGACAAAATTTTCAGTACAATAAAAAAACATTACGAGCTATTTAGAATAAAAGAAATTACATTTGAAGCCGGAAGACCGGATACTTTAGATAAAGAAAAACTAAGTTGTCTTAAAAATAATTTTGTTAACAGAATATCCATAAACCCTCAAACAATGAATGATGATACATTATTATCAGTCGGAAGAAAACATTTAAGCTGTGACATTGTTGAAAAGTATTTAATTGCAAAGGAAATTGGATTTAAAACTATAAATATGGATATTATTTTGGGGCTGCCGGGGGAAGATGAATCAGATGTAAGAAATACAATTGAAATAATTGCAGGGTTAAATCCTGAAAATATTACAGTCCACTCGTTGGCTTATAAAAAACACTCTGAACTTACCAGAGAAAGTGCAAAATTTTGTAAGGATTATGAACTTATTAAAAAGATGCACTATGTGATAAAGGAGGTTTGCGAGGATAAGGGGTATAAACCATATTACATGTACAGACAAAAGAATATCAAAGGCAATTCTGAAAATATCGGCTATACCAAGAAAGGCAGAGAGTGTATTTACAACATGGTTATGATTGAAGAATTGGAAACCATTCTTGGATGCGGTCTTGGTGCTACAAGCAAAATAATCACAGGTGAAAATAAGCATGAGCCGCTACGTAATTTTAAAAGCTTAGAAGAATATTCGAAAAGAATTGATGAAATAATAAACAAAAAGCAAACTTTATTAGGAGATAATATAATATGAAAAAAGTAAAGGTTTTTTATATGGAAGGCTGTCCTCATTGCAGGAAGGCATTTAGAATACTTGATGAATTAAAAGCAAATAATCCTGAATATTCCGATATTGATGTGGAATACATAGATGAAAACAAGGATGTAAAAGCAGCAAATGCACATGATTACTACTATGTCCCCACATTCTTTGTTGATGGCGTGAAACTCCATGAAGGGGTACCAACAGAAGAAAAAATAGAAAGAGTATTGATTGAAGCTATTAAATAAAGCAAAGTAAAAGGAGGTTTTACCTCCTTTTACTATTTAAAACCAT
>DNNJ01000213.1:0-289 GCA_003487955.1 Clostridiales bacterium
GTCAGAAGGAATGTCCCCGAATAATTCTGAACTCAAAATAAGGTCATTTTTAATAATTAAAATGACCTTATTTTTGATTATTATTATTCTTGCTTTGTTTCTACGACTTCCGGATTAATGAATTCAGGTGGATATAAAGTTTGTGTTGTATCCAATACATCGATGAAATTATTTATTTCTTCACCGCCCGCAGTAATTTTTATACTGTCTACTCCCGGTATTGTGGTGAAAGTATACATAAATGATTCTACCATCATATGTCTTAGCTCATTTTTATCCTTGTAAACAT
>DNNJ01000213.1:579-1076 GCA_003487955.1 Clostridiales bacterium
TTCCCTGCAGGGATACATTGTTTAATGCCACAATCTTAGGTACCGGACTGATGCCGTATGTGATGTCTGTATTTGAATATGCATCAAATATTTTTCGTGTTTTCATTTCTATAGTATCATTTTCAGCAATTCCAATTTGCTCAGGGTATAGCTGATGCTCAAATAGATAGTATCTGTCATCTGCCTTATGAGCCATGTAAAGTATATAATTCCTCTCAACATTAGGAAAGAAATTTATAGCTTCACTTGACATACCATGAAAATATGTATCCACATTTTTCCTGTCAACAGTAAATGTAACGCTGTGAATAGGCCAATATCTGTCAACGGCAAATATTGTTCTTACAAAAGAATTATAAGCAAGGAACCCTCCGGTGCTTCCGTTGTTGTAACCATCATAGGAGCTTGGTATATCAATTACCACATTTCCGTTATTGTAAGTTGTGTTTGTAACATCCTTTATTATCGAAACAAGACCATTGTTCAAAGGACCGTTC
>DNNJ01000213.1:1376-1815 GCA_003487955.1 Clostridiales bacterium
GCAGTATTAACCGCAGGATAATAATTGCCGGCTGTATCATAGGTAACTGTTACCGATACGGAAGAGCTATCTTCATCTTTTATTAAAGTTGAATTAAATACAAATTTATATACTCCATCTTCAAGACCTAGGGTTTTTTGAGCTATATTTAGGGCAGTAACGATGGGATTATCCTCATTTACTGAAATAGTTGCATCAATTGAAGGAGAAACAGGTTCTAAATTATTAATGTTACTTTTAACCAATTTATTATCCTTGTATATGTCAACATTAAAAATACTGTTGCTGACAATCTTAATTACCTCTTCCTTAGAGGCTGTATGCCTGATTGTTATAGATTCAGGATTTAGTATTTTGTCTTCTTCAGCTTCCAAGACTAAAGTACTTTCATCAACAGGAGTTTCAATTTCAATTGTTCCCTTATAGTCTATAGGTGACA
>DNNJ01000213.1:2096-2968 GCA_003487955.1 Clostridiales bacterium
TATGTAAAGGGCGCAGCCCTTGCTATTAACAACTTAGATCCTTCGCTTACGCTCAGGACGACAACCTTGGAACATATTCATTTATAGTGGTGTGCTTACACATGATAGTTCAAAACGTATGAGAAAAATCTGTTTAAATCATTATACAATAAAACTTTATAAAATCAAAGAAATATTTGGATGACAGATTGATTGGATGTGGATTGTAACCGGCACTAAAAAAAATTCATATAATGTAATTGAATGGAGTGATGAAAGTGGACAACAGAAAATACGACAGGGATATGATAAATAAAATGTATGACATAATTGAATTAGTATATATTTTAAACAGACTTACCAACGAATTTTACGAGGATGAGCCTTCAAAACAATACTTGTTGGATATGATGGACAATATGCAAAATGTCAAATACAGCTATGATAAATACAGATGTAAATGCGGCAAAGGAAATGCAATAAAGCATGACAGCCGGCATTTATGCACAAATAACAGTTTTATCGACAAAATAATTTTTTATCTAAAATCATTAAATGAAGAGTAATAAAGTAACAATTAGCAGTCTTGCGAATAATATATATTAAAATTATTATTAGGAGGTTCTATATGTTTAACAATATATTGGGAGACAGCGGAGATAGTTTATTATTCTTCTTCTTGCTTTTAGTATGTTTTGCATGTTTCTGCGGAGACGATGGATTGGTTGGAGGAATCGGCGGCTTTGGAGACAATGACAGCCTGTTATTCTTCTTCTTGTTGTTGGTAGTACTATTCTGCAGCTGTGACAGAGTAGGTGGAATCGGTGACCGCTGCTAAGATAAAGGAATGGAGATAGAGGAAGGGGAACGCCTTGCAGGAGGAGTCATTGGAG
>DNNJ01000274.1 GCA_003487955.1 Clostridiales bacterium
CACGTGTTTGCCTACTCGGAGCTCCTTTTAACAAACCTGCTCAGCAGTGTATATTATATTTCTCGGTCATTGGCTCTCACCGCCGCCAATTCTCTGTAAACGTCTGAAATACTTTTCTCTGCTTCAACGCTTTAATTATTAATAGCAATATTAACTTATAAAAATTCTTTTGTCAATACCTTTTTTTAAAAATTTTAGGAAGTTTTCCCAAAACTTACTGTTCACACCCAATGGGTTGTCATTCTGAGCGCAGCGGAAGATGCCCTAACCCCATTTGTCAGAGTGTTTTTTCTGACAAATGGATGGTAGGTCATTCGCAACGATTATGATTTACCCAATTTCTTCGACCGGAGGGAGAAAGAAATCGTAGGTAATTCAAACGCAACGAGTTCCGAATTTATGCGGCAATAGGAGCTGATAAATTCGTGAACGGAGACTGCGCTTCTCAATTTATGCGATGTAAGGAGCAAATAAATTGGTGAATGAGACTGCGTGATTTAATCTTTTAAAACCTGAGATTCTTCGAGCTACGCTCTCAGAATGACGGGCTGGCACCTTATTATTCCATAATTAAACAGTAACACATTATGACCCTTCTCAGCAACGAATAAAAGCATCCCTTTTGAGGATGCTTTAAGTTTGCAAGAAATTATGCTAAATTATCCGATAAACTTCCATTTAAATTGTCGGTTAATATTTTAAGTTCTTCATATAACTCATCAGGTATTGTATCCCCGATTTTTGCATAGAATTCTTTTATACTGTTTACATCTTCAAGCCATGATTCATTGTTTATGGTGAGAAGTGAGCTTAATGTGTCTGTGGATAGTTCAAGACCTTCAATATTTATATCCTCGGGCTTTGGCATATAACCAATAGAAGTTGCATTTGCATCTACTTTGTTTTCACATCTTTTGAGCATCCATTCAATTACCCTGAAATTATCTCCGAAACCGGGCCAGATAAATTCTCCTTTTTCATTTGTTCTAAACCAGTTTACATGGAAGATTTTTGGAGGGTTACTCATTTTCTTGCCCATTTCAAGCCAATGCTTAAAGTAATTACCCATATCGTATCCGCAGAATGGAAGCATCGCCATTGGGTCTCTTCTGACAACTCCTACTTTTCCTGATGCAGCTGCTGTAGTTTCCGATGCAAGTGTTGAGCCTACGAAGGTACCATGCTGCCAATCTCTTGACTGATAAACAAGGGGAGCTGTCTTTGCACGTCTTCCTCCGAATAATATCGCCGATAAAGGAACTCCTTCCGGTGATTCCCACTCAGGTGAAATGCATGGACAATTTTTAGCCGGTGCCGTAAATCTTGAGTTAGGATGTGCTCCGTTTTCCTTTGATGTTTTACCGTTCCATGGAGCCCCTAACCAGTCTAAAGCATTTTCGGGAGGGTTCTTATCAAGTTTTTCCCACCATACCGTATCATCGTCCAAATTATATACAACATTTGTAAAAATTGAATTTTTCTTTGTGGACATAAGAGCATTGTAGTTTGACTTTGCATTTGTTCCCGGTGCAACTCCGAAAAAACCTGCTTCCGGATTTACAGCCCAAAGCCTTCCGTCTTCTTTAATACGAAGCCATGCAATATCATCGCCTACAGTCCAAACCTTATATCCTTTGTTTAAGTAAATTTCAGGAGGAATAAGCATTGCTAAATTTGTTTTGCCGCATGCTGACGGGAATGCACCTGCTATGTATTTCACTTCTCCCTGAGGGTCTTCGATTCCTACTATGAGCATGTGTTCAGCCATCCAACCTTCCATCTGACCTTGATATGATGCAATGCGAAGTGCAAAGCATTTTTTGCCAAGGAGAACATTGCCTCCGTAACCGGAATTACATGACCATATCGCGTTGTCTTCGGGGAAATGGAAGATATATCTCTTGTTAATATCCAATGTACACTTTCCATGTACGCCTCTTACAAAATCGTTAGAATCTCCTAAAGTATCCAGCACTTCTTGTCCAACTCTCGTCATTATGTTCATACTTAATACAACATAAATAGAATCAGTGATTTCTATTCCTATCTTTGAAAACGGTGAACCTACAGGTCCCATTGAATAGGGAATAATATACATTGTTCTTCCCTTCATGGAATCAGTAAAAATTTCTCTTCCCAATTTATAAGCTTCTTCAGGGCTCTTCCAATTGTTGGTATTTCCTGCATCTTCTTTTTTTCTTGAACAAATAAATGTTTTGTCTTCCATTCTTGCAACATCATCTTTTGCTGAACGATGATAATAGCATCCGGGATAAACTTCTTCGTTCATTTTTCTAAGTTCGCCTGTTGAGCATCCCTCTTTGCGAAGCTCTTCGTATAATTCTTCACTGCCGTCAATCCAAACTACATTTGAGGGATTAGTCATAGAAATTATATCGTCTACCCAGTTTAAAACATTTGAGTTGTCCGTTAATTTTTTCATAGCACTCTCCTAAGAATATTATTTGTGTTACTTCATAAATACTAATGTTATATTATTTATCATAATTGTATTATATAACTACTATAAAGTACATGCAATATCAAAAGCAAATTCTATGATTTTTAACTTTTACAGCCTTTTGCCTTGCTAAAAAAATAATTTACACAAAATACTTACTTAATGATTGAATTCATATATGGTTTATAAAGAGGGTTAATTATATATATAATGCGCAAATGTGGTTCGTAGGTAAATTTAAATTTGGTTAGGTCAAACTATCTCTGAACTGAAAATATGACACTATCATAGTAACCAATGGACAAACATAGCATAATACTGCGTAAGGAGCATATTGGGCTGCAGTTATGCCCATTACAGGTTTTACTAAAAACGAATTTATATTCCAGGGCATAAGAGGTGCCACAATAACTCCCGTGTCAAATATGGTTCTTGCCAAGACAGCATTGTCCAATTTCAATTCCTTGTATTTATGCTGCAATATGGTGCTCGGCAGTATAATTCCTGATGTTTGGTCGCATGTAGCAACTGTCATCAATATGCTTATCATACCCGTTCTTTTTATTAAACTGAGCCTATTATTAATTCCATAAATCAGCTTATCCATTAAAGGCACTAATACATTGCCTTTTTCAAACAGTTTAATCAATAAAAATGCTCCGGCAACTATGAATATCGCCTCTATCATGGATATCATGCCTCCGCTGACCAAAAGGCTGTTTAATTCTTCAGAAGGAGTATTGCCCCGATAGCCGAATATCAGCGACTTTGATATTGATGAAAGCGAGCTATTTTGAAATACGATAGCAAGTACTGCACCTACTGCAATACCAATGGAAAAAGTTTTTAACGAATCCAGCCCTGATATGGATAAAATTAAAATTATGGCGGGCAAAATAAATAATACAGGCGATGTATTAAACCCTTCATTTATTGCCTGTTTATACATTGATAAGTTTTCTGTTTGGGCAATATAATTTGAACCTATCAAAAAATAAATTATTGATGTAATTATTATAGTTGGTATCAAAGTTATTATCATACTTTTAAACAGTTCTTTATAGTTTCTGTTGACGGTTGTCATAGCAAGGTTTATCAGACCCGATAAGGGAGATATTTTATCTGCTATAAAGGCTCCCGAAACCAGTACACCAACTATCAAATTATGAGGTATTCCTATGCTTAAGCCGATTCCGCTTAATGATATTCCAACGGTGCTTAAGGCTCCGATTGCTGTGCCCATAAAATATGAAACAACACACATTATTAAAAATGCTGCCAAAAGAAAGTTTGCTCCCTCCATATAAGTGAACCCGTAGTACATAATTGTGGGTACAACACCGGAAGCAAGCCATACGGAAGTGGTTGCGCCTATAAACAATATAATAATCAATAAACGCTTAACATCTCTTAATGCGGAAACAGATGTTTCCCAAATTTCCCCAATATGGTAACCGCTTTTATAAAGCACTATGGAAGTAAGAGCTATCCCAGCCAAAAAACCAAAATACAGGGGTATAGCTAAAACGATTGAGCCAACAATAAAAATAAGGCATATAGACATTAAAGCTATAGGTTTTAACACTAGATTTCTATCCAATTTCTACCTCATCAGAAAAACATATAGTATATTATAGGAATGAATATGGACGGCAGTAAATTGCCAACTCTCATTCTATTTGCTATAAGAAAATTAAGACCGATCCCCATAATTATAACTCCCCCTATGGCAGTCATTTCATTCACTACCACAGTGCCTAACAAAGACTGCATAAGACTTGCAAGCATTGTTATAGCTCCTTGATATACAAGTACGCTTATGCCGGAAAGAACTACTCCCGCGCCCATTGTTGCAGCAAAAGTAACAGCTGTTATGCCGTCAAGCACCGCTTTTGAAAATAAAATTTCATGATTTCCGGTCAATCCGCTTTGAATTGAACCTACAATAGCCATGGAGCCTACACAGTAAACCAAGGTGCATGTAACAAATCCAAGAGCCACATTGCTTTCCTTATTTTTCATTTTGCTTTCGATGAATGCTCCGAATTTATCTAGGTTTTTTTCAATATCAATGACTTCACCTATTATTGTTCCGATTACCAGTGATATAATTAATAATGTAAAATTTTTACCTGATAGCATTAAATTTATGCCTATAGCAATTACTGCCAACCCGGTAGCCTTTAAAAGTGCTTCGGATATTTTTTCAGGTATTGCGTTTTTAAATAAAAGTCCTAATATTCCGCCTGCTATTATTGCAAATGCATTTGCGATTGTACCTATCATGTGTCCCCTACCTTAATTTCTCAATAAATTTTTTTATTTCAAGAGAAGCTTTATATGCTTCGTTCTTAGAAGTAATATTTTCTTGTGCCGCCTCGTTTACAGCCTCTTTTAAAGAATATTCATTTTTAATCATTTTATCAAATAAAATCCCGTGGATGCCTGCATGATAAGATGAAAGCTCTTGTTCCTGATAATCATTGTTGTATCCAACTACTACATATTCCCCCTTTTTCACATCATCATGATTGTTTAGCTGCTCCAAGACTTCATCTGCATTTCCGTAAAAAGTTTTTTCATGAAGCTTTGTTAATTCCTTGCAGACGCAAAGAGTTGAATTTGGCATATGAGCCTTTATGTTTTCAATTAAATTTAATATTCTCTTTGGAGATTCATAAAAAACAAATGTTTTAACAGGATTGTTAAGCACCCTTTTTAAAGCAGTGTCCAATTCGCTTTTTTTACGGGGCAAAAATCCGTAAAATGCAAATTCGTATGTTTCTATTCCCGATATTGAAAGGGCAGTGGTTAGTGCTGATGCACCGGTCAAGCCTATTACTTCAATGCCGTTTTCCCTGATTTCCCTCACTAATTCATAGCCGGGGTCCGAAATGCACGGTGTACCTGCATCAGTTACCAATGCCACATTAATATCTTCATTTAAGAGTCTTTGAATTATTTCTTCGCTTCTTTGCTTTTCATTAAATTTATGATACGAGCTCATTTTTGTTTTAATATTGAAATGATTTAACAGCTTTTGAGTATGCCTTGTATCTTCAGCTAAAATCAGCTCGCAGTCATTTAATGTTTCTACAGCTCTCTTGGTCATATCTCCTAAATTGCCTATAGGCGTGGGTACAACATATAATTTACTCATTTCATACACCCTTTATTTCACTATTTAAAAAATTATATCATATAAATTCTGAAATAAATAGTTAAAAATACAATCTTGCATATATTGTAATAATCAGGTGGACAAATGTTCGATTTTGTTATAAAATATATAAGGAAAGGGGGCACACCTTCAAAATCGGGTGACTCTCCGCAGGACAGTTTTTAAAGGAATGTCCCCAAATATGAGGAGGTTGTTATGGACTATATCATTATATCAATGCTTTTTATATTGATTGCAATAAATCTTCTTTTACTGATAAGGCAATTAAAAAATAATTCCAAGGACCACATAATATCTGAACTTAAAATTAATTTAAAAGATAATAATCATGATTTAATTGATTCTGTAAATGGAAAAATTGCTGAATCAGAGCAAAGGCAGTTAAGGGAATTATTGACAAACAAGTTGGAAACAGTTGAAAGAATGGAAAAAAACTCTAACAAGCTTACAGAGTCCTTTATGAGTTTCAGTAATGACACATCAAAGGCATTGAACGATAATTTCAACTCTTTGAATGAACGGGTAAGCCAAAACCTCGACAGGATAAACTTAAGGGTTGAAGAAAGACTTAATGAAGGATTTGAGAAAACAAACAAGACATTTATAAACATACTTGAAAGATTATCAAGAATAGATGAGGCGCAAAAGAAAATAGACAGCCTTTCTACAAATATTGTTTCTTTACAGGATGTTTTGACGGATAAAAAAAGCAGGGGAACCTTTGGAGAAGTGCAGCTTAATCACATTTTGTCAGTGGTTTTCGGGGAAAAAAACGATAAAGTATATGAACTGCAAAAAATATTAGAAAACTCCATGATTGCCGATGCTGTTTTATACATTCCTGAGCCTGTTGGAATGCTTTGCATAGATTCTAAGTTTCCTCTTGAAAATTATCAGCGCATGATTGACATGAATAATTCCGAAAATGAAAGAAAAAAATATGCAAGGGATTTTAAATCAAATGTAAAGATGCATATTAATGATATATCTTCAAAGTACATAATTCAGGGACAGACATCAGAACAAGCTATAATGTTTATTCCTGCTGAAGCAATATTTGCAGAAATAAATGCATATCATCAGGACCTGTTGGATTATGCAGGCGAGAAGAAGGTTTGGATAACTTCTCCCACAACGTTGATGTCTGTTTTATCGACAGTGCAGGTCGTTTTAAGAAATATTGAGAGAGAAAAGTATGCAGGAATAATTCATGAGGAGCTTAATAAATTAGGAAAAGAATTTAAATTGTATAAGGACAGGTGGGAGTCCTTGGCTAAAAATATCAAACGTGTTTCAGATGATGTGGATAAGATAAACATAACTTCCAATAAAATTGAAAGAAAATTCGACAGAATATCGAAAGTAGATATGAACCAATGCATAGAGCCGAAACAAGAAATTGAAGAAGTTGAAGAAGTTGAATACAGCGAAGTGCAGTAAAAAAATACTTGCATTTTATTTATCTTTATGCTACTATCTTAAAGTAGCATTTAGCCGTAGTGATGGAATGGCAGACGTGACGGACTCAAAATC
>DNNJ01000089.1 GCA_003487955.1 Clostridiales bacterium
CAAATAACTGATATGAGAATGATAAAGCCGTCTGTTGAAATTGCAGAAAAACACTATTATGAACACAGGGACAAACCATTTTTCAATGAGCTTATTGCTTATATAACAAGAGGAAATGTGTGCGCATTAATTATTGAAGGTACAAATGCAATAGAACGGGCAAGAAGGATTAACGGAGCAACTGATCCTAAAAATGCTGAACCGGAATCTATCAGGGGGAAATTCGCCTTATCAATGCAGGAGAATTCAGTTCACGGTTCAGATTCTAAGGAAAGTGCAGAAAGAGAGATTAAAATTTGGTTCGGTAAAAATCAGCGGGAGGCTTGGAATGATTAAAGAATTTGAAGGCAATAAACCAATTATAGATGAAAAAACATATATTGCCGATGGTGCTCAAATAGTAGGCAAGGTTACAATAAAAGAATACTCAAGTATTTGGTTTAACACGGTTGTAAGAGGAGATGTAAATTACATAGAAATAGGAAGATATACAAATATTCAAGATAACAGCGTTGTGCATGTTGCAGATGAGTATCCTGCAATAATTGGAGATTACGTAACAATTGGGCATAATGCAACTGTTCATGCCTGTAAAATTGAAGGTCACTGCTTAATCGGTATGGGTGCAATTATTATGGACGGTGCTGTTATAGGAAGGGGAAGCATTATTGCTGCAGGTGCAGTAGTTACAAATAACCAAAAGATACCTCCCTTTTCTGTTGCTGCGGGAATACCTGCTAAAGTAATAAAAACTGTACCTGAAGAAGATATAATTAAAATACATTCCCAAGCTTTAAAATATAAAGATGTTTGGTCAATAAGATATGGTATTATGCCTGATTGCGGCGGAGAGTCATATGATGGCGGGGAAATTGTATAGCTGCAAATTAAATTGATGGAGCAATTATGGTAACCAAAGAAGAGTTTTATTATGATTCAGCTGATAAAAAATCAAAAATTCATGCGGTTAAATGGATTCCTGATATTGAAATAAAAGGTGTGCTTCAAATTGCTCACGGGATGCTTGAGCATATAGACAGATACGATTATTTTGCGCAATTTATGGCCGCACATGGAATCCTGACTGCAGGAAATGATCATCTTGGGCATGGAGCATCAGTGATGACTGAAGAAGACCGCGGATTTTTTGGTGAAGGTGACGGAAACAAATCTGTAATTGATGATATGCGAAAGCTAAGAGAAATTTTGAAAGAAGAATATGAAGAGCTGCCATATTTTATTTTAGGTCACAGTATGGGTTCATTTCTTGTAAGGCAGTATATTTCAATATATGATGACTTGGATGGGGCACTGCTTATAGGCACCGGTTATCAGCCATATTCATCTGTAAAAGCAGGTTTGATAATTTCTAAGCTGATGGCAGTTATTAAAGGATGCAGATACAGAAGTAAATTTATAAATAAACTGACAATCGGAGGCAACAATAAATATTTTGAACCTGCTAAAACCAAGTCGGACTGGCTTAGCAGAGATGAAGAAGTAGTAGATGATTACATTAAAGATAAAAGAATTGATTTTATTTTTACTTTGAATGCTTTTTATTATATGTTTAAAGGAATGCTGTATTTATACAATAATGATTACATGTATAAAATACCAAAAAATTTACCCATAATACTATTGTCGGGGAAACTTGATCCTGTAGGAAATATGGGCAAGGATGTCAAAAGATTATATGACGTATACAAAAAAGAGCTTACCGATGTTACAATAAAGCTATACAAAGATGACAGGCATGAAATATTAAATGAATTAGATAAAGAAAACATTTATGAAGATATTATAAATTGGATATATGACAAAACCGCAAAAATTAACAAAATACCAAATTTTCCAACAAATTTCTAAAATTCCTAATGCATTTATCAGTGGATTATTGTATAATTAATAGCATAATTGATTGGAGGGATTTTTATGAAGAAGCTCAGAAAAATACTTTCCCTGTGTTTATTAATCATTATGCTTACAACTACTGTTGTATTTGCAGATATAAATATAAATGAGAACATCAAGGGTGCCTTGCTCGGCGATTTAGAAACAGGCGAAATACTGTATGATTATAATATAAACCAGCAATTGGCAATCGCCAGCATTTCAAAGCTGATGACTTATACCTTGATGATGGACAAGGTTTCTGCAGGTGAAATATCCCTTGATGATGATGTTGTAATCAGCGGTCATGCTGCTGCTACGGAAGGAAGCAATTTCGGAATCCTATCAGGTGAAACGATTAAACTGAGAACCTTGGTAAACGGAATGCTCATTACCTCAGGGAATGATTGTGCAACTGCAGTTGCTGAGTATGTAGGAAAAACCCAATCTAATTTTGTCAGCATGATGAATTCTAAAGCATCAGAGCTTGGTCTTTTATCCGCAAGCTTTATCAATCCACACGGCCTGCCTATAAACGATGAGGAAACAGGGCAAAACTATATGTCTGTTTCAGATTTGTATAAGTTGGTACAACATGTTCTTGGCACATATCCTGAAATTTTGGAAATTACAAAGCAACCTGAGCTTGTTATCCCTGAAAGGAACTTCAGCAGGGCTGCAACTAATCCTATATTAGGAATAATCGAAGGGGCTGACGGTTTGAAGACAGGATATACCGACAAGGCAGGAATTTGTTTAGTATCAACAATGCCGGTTAAAGGAAAGGGGCAGGATTTCAGGCTTATAGGAATTATTTTAGGAGCTCAGACTCATGAAGACAGACTAAATAAAACAATTGAGTTATTGGAGTACGGGAAAAACAGCTTCATTAAATTAAAGTTGACGGATGTATCTGAGGCAGTTGACAAGGTTTATATTTCAAATTCAAAAGCAGGGAAGGCGGATGTTTTCCCGGCGTCAGAATTAAATAAGGTAATTAAAACTCAAGACGTGGTTACAACCAAAATAACTTACAATGAATCAGTTAAGGCACCATTGTCAAAAGGTGAGAAAATCGGAACGATAAGTATTTTTGTCAATGGAGAAGAAATTGGCCAGGTTGATGCTGCAGTGAATGAAAATATAGAAAAGGCTAATATTTTAGTTAGGATAGCAAGGTTTTTTAAGAATTTATTTTAGCCATCCTGAGCGATAGCGAAGGATCTCATCAGTTTATTATTTAAAATAAACTTATTTTTTTTCAGTTAATTTTGCGTGAGCAAAGCTGCATATGGTAACAACATTTGAGTTTCCGCAAAAAGCAAATAAAATAAGAAAATAAAGATGAAATAAATAAAAATTATGAAAAGCAGAGGTAAAATGGATAAAAAAAGCAATTAAAAGAAGATAACGGTACAGGAAAGCAAGCCTAAGAGTAAAATAGGCTTAAGCAAGCATATGGAGTTACAAAAGCTAACAGATAAGTTTAATACAAAGTTGACGATATTTTGGTCGTGGCTTAGGCTTGAACCATAATCTTACACCTTCCTTGGCATATGAAAGAATGCTGGAAATGCCCTTAGCTAACCGATAATAGAAAAACCGGACCTTTTCTTTGATAGGATCTGCTTTTTGAATAATTGAAGATTTAAGAGTATTGGTATCTGACTTCAAGGAAATTAATGATAAAAAAGCCATGCAAACCGTAATATAAAAATTAAGAGCATTAATAGCTTTAAGCTTTCTTACACGGAAATTTTCCAACTGAAACACCTGTTTTTTAGCACGGAAATATTCCTCAATACGCCAACGAGAAAAATAAATTCTTGCGATACGAACGACATCCTCTTTAGACTTAAGAGACTTGTTCGTTGCAAGCATCATTGGATTGTCAGAGAGACCATAAACAAGAACAAGGTATATATCTTTTTTGGAAGCAGTAATTTGTACTTTAACATGAGATAAATAAGCATTATGCTCTTTGCCATGATAGAAAACAGGGGTTTTAATTTTTCCTTTACGCATATTTCTAAGCTGAGTAGAAGGAACCCATTTGTTATGGAAAAACAGCCTTCTTTTTGCAGTAAGGCGGATAACATAATCCTGCTCTAATTCATCTAATTTAAGAAACATTTTGTTATCATCATAACCTCTGTCCATGACAAATGTTGCTTTGTCAAACAAGTCTTTTCCTCGTTTCATAGCTTCAAATGTAATAGTATTGGCAGAAGTATAATTTTTCTGTGATGAAGAATGAATTTTAGAATAAATACTGACAGGATGATTATTTTTAGTAATGGCACAGGCTTCCGTTACTTGATATCCTTTCTCGTATACATTCTTAGAATTACCGCTTTTAGAACCATCACGAACCATACCAATATCTTCAAACTTATGACCATATGGTTTAACAGCATCACTGTCATCGATGTGAACCACAGGATCATTCGGTATCCATTTACGAACATTGTGAAGATATGAAATTAAAGCTTTTTTAGGAATACCATCATCAAGATGCATGGTAAGTCTTTCAACAATATTGACCTTTTTAGAATCTTCATGAAGTTGATCTGCGACATCAGTTAAAAGGCAGCTGTTAGAGGCTAACATACCATAAGTAATATCGGCAATAAACTTTCTATCGGGCTTAGGAAGCTCTTTAGAAATTTTATTAGAAAAATTTAAAATTTCTCTTTTCAAAGTGTAAGTATTTGTAGTAAAATTAGACATAAGGGATCCCTTCCTTTTTGTTTAGTGAGTTATTTCTTGATAATCTAATTCTACTACAAAAGTGATAGAGATTCCTTATATTTTT
>DNNJ01000203.1 GCA_003487955.1 Clostridiales bacterium
CGGCATTGTTGATGCTCATTGAAGTAAAGTATGTCCATAAAAGATCTTTTTATATGTTTCTGAAATTAAACCCTTGTTACAGGAATTCCAGGCCTTATTGAAAAACCTTGTTGTCCTTTATGGCTTCGTTTCTTATTTCTGTGGGACTCGAGCCAATCTTGGACTTACAGAAATGCGCCAGATGCGACATGCTGCAGAATCCTGTAAACGACACAATTTCATTAATGGGTATATTGGTGTTTTGCAAATAATGCATGACTTCATTTTTCTTGATCAAGAACAACCATTGTTTGGGTGTAGTGTTAAGTATCCGCTTGAAATACCGGGTAAATGTCTTTGTGGATTTGTAACCGCAGCGCCTGGAGAAATCCTCTATCGAAACAGAGTCCTTATAATGCATTAGAACCCGTTCAACAAAATTCACTTCCGTTCTCGATTTATGGTTGTATCTTACTATATTCACGGAGAGTAAATTCTTTGCGTTATCACTGAAAATTGTCTTGTATTTACCGTTGTTAAAATATAACACACACTTCACAACACCATTGTAAGACACATTTTCGTGATTTGCCTGCTTCTGAATATTATATGGTTCCGGTAAAATATTGTTTGTTAATTCTATAACGTTCATAATAGAATAGACCTCTTTGTATCATTCTTGTCCGATATTTCCTCTTTTTTAATGTCGGGAAAAATCATGACTTATCTCAAACATAACTGCAACTTCATATTTTATATGTAAAAAATAACATGAATTGATTTGCTATAAAAGTGTAACTTATTGACAGACAAAGTTATTCTTAATATAAATGAATTTTGAACATGTGTCTTTTTTTTATAGTTTTTCGGGTATTTATTCCACATAATGCGGAGGCATGTGTGTGTCTGACATCTCCACGGTTACAAAAAAATCCACTCGTCTGAAAGTCTCAAAAGAGTGGATAAAACCGGATAACCTTGTCTTCGGTTGTTCAGAAGTAGTTTCCTTTATTTGCTTAATTCTATCACGGCGGGGATCTTGAAGGTTTGTCCTGCCGTAACCTTTACCGGAACTTCCCGGGTTTGATATCCCGATGTGTTTTTTGTTACAAACTTAATGGTCCAGTCGCCCGGTTGCAGGCAGATAAAAGCAAAATATCCCTTGTCGGTACCATCAATGGCCCCTGCAATTTTCTCGGCAATGGTATACAACTTGGTCGTGCCGTTCGTAATCTCGATATATTTGACAGCGGTGGCCGGATGCACATAACCCGAAACATTGCCTCCGAAAGCCTCCACAAAAGCGCGGACATAGGGTTCTGGATCGAAGTTGAGATCTAAACTCACCGATTGTGCTGCATCAATATCTACGACAAAAGAATAATCTTTGCCTGCCTCGATGTCCCAGTCCACTGAAAAAGTGAAGCTTCCGTTGGTTTTCAATGTGGATGTGTTGCCTGTAACCAGAGTTTTTACCGAACAATCGCTGCCCAGGTTAAATCTCACTTTCGTGATATTGCAAGCTGAAATTTCCTGATCGACCAGCAATTTGTATTTTCCGTTCATGAAATCGAGCAAATTCACAACACCCGCGCCTTGCAGGTTCAATTTCATCCATCCGTCCTTTACTTGGGCACTTCCTTCCATTGTATTCCCCACATACACATCAATCCCTTGAATGTCGATGTTTACCTGACTATACAAAAACGAAGGGGCATCCGTCAATTTCAGCTGAAACTTTGAGGTTGTTTCAGGCATATTGTCATTCGAGCAGCTTGTTCCCGCCAATAATAAAGTGAAAGCAGCCGTCAGAACAAAAAACGATTTTGATAGTTTTTTTCTCATAAGCTAAAGTTTAAAATAAGTAATACTTAAATGGTTATTGGTAAACGCAAATTTCTGCATTTTTTGGATCGTGTACTGGAAGTCCCGTTAAAAAAATAAAAAATGATGCCAAAATATACATAATCCAGCTTTCTACTTTATTTCCAATGTATATCGGCAATATTTGCCGGTATGTCCGTGGCGGATGTTTTTACGGTTAATGCAACGGCAGTGTCATTTGTAATGTCAATTTAAGCGTAGGATATTTGAAGCTATATGTATATTTTACAAGGGTATCCTTATTGGTATTATAATCATGACCACTGAATACGCAATCGGTTGTGTTAAATTGAACGTTCAAAGCAAAACCATCCACATACCCACGCCAGCGAGAACCAATGATTAGTGCGCTGTTAGTTGGTAATTCTTTGAAAGGATCACCGTAATTAGGCCTTGAAGCTCCCAGTGAGTCTTCATCTCCATCATACACTTCAACGCAACCCGTTGCGAGTATGCCGCCCATCACCAAAATCAGTATCGTTTATAACCACTTCTCTTTCTTAACAGTACATGCATTTTTTAATAATAACCTCATATCTGTTTCCGAATTCCCTTATATGGGAGATGAAAAATCCAATTTCCGGCTTTAGTATGTTTTTTTCCTCCTATAGTACAGTTGTATCAAGCCTGTTTCGAAAGTTTTTGCTGTGATAAATTCAAGTCTTTGTTCAGGTCTTCCATCTTTAAAG
>DNNJ01000368.1 GCA_003487955.1 Clostridiales bacterium
TCTTCAGCGCTGTTGATATTTAAAATTTCCATTGTCATAACAGCCTTTAAGCTGTTGAAAACTTCCATAGCTTCAGGAGGCATATCACCTAAAATTGCAGTCATTCCTGACATCATAGATGTAAGCATGTCACCTAAAACCATTTCCATTTTTACCATTTCACCGGTTGCTTCATCGATATATATGATGTATGTCAAATCACCAATATCCAAATTTGCAAGGTTTTGAATCATTTCAATTACCATTGCTTCTTCTTCGGTTGCAGGTTCGGGCATTACATCTAAAACATCAGCATATATTTCTTTATATATGTCACCTGACATAGTATACTGAAGTCTTAACAATGTTTTTTCGTCTTCAGTATATTTTCCGAAGTATTTAACATCTTTTGTATACTTTTCAGCTAATTCTTTATTTTTCGCTATTGTTTCTTCGTCGGTTTTAATAAGGTCAGACAGCATATCTATTGCTATTGTTTGCTTCATCCATGTTGGTTCTTCGATTTCACCGGGCATACTCATATATTGAGTTATGCTTTCCTCATCCATTGTCATATACATTTCCATAAATGTCATTGAACCAAGCTCTTCCATTCCAGGGATTAGCATTGATGTACTAATTTTAGCCTTCATAGGATTCATGAAAATTGTCATAGCCATGTCCATGTCCATATTTAATGGTTGAACACTTCCTGCATCATCAGGAATGTTCATGGATATATTTATTGTTGCATTAATATCATAATTTTCCCAATCATAGGATTTTTCGTTTGCTGCAAAATACAAAGCCTTTGCATCCACCGGTTCTGTAGTAATTACTACGGTATTTAATGCCGCATCCCATTGAACTTCCGAGCCGAAAGCTTCAATGACTGCTCTTATAGGAAGGAATGTTCTTCCGTTTACAATTCTTGCAGCAGTATCAACAGGAATTTCTTCATCGTTTTTTAATATGTAATTTTCGCCGATTGGAACTTTAACAACCATTTCACCCTTTACTGCAATTGCAGCCCTGCTTTCATTGTCCCAATCAACCTCAGCACCGTATTTTTCAAGAGCAGCTCTGAATGGAACCTGAGTTCTGTTGTTTTCATCAATAAATGGGAAACCTAACTCTTCATTAAATTCAACCTCGGTAGAATCGATATTTATTATGACGTCATCTGCAAAAGCGGTAACAGATGATAATGCCAAAAGCAATACCAAACTTAAAACAAATACAATTCTTTTCATAATTTCCTCCTAAATTTATTCTTTACGTCTTTACGTAATTTAATGATATAATATATATGCCAAAGGTTCAACATGAAATATGTCAATTGTAATAAATAATTTAATATTTGTAATAACTAATAACAACATAAAGTTCATTTCATCCGAATGGTCAGTTAAGAATTATTTATTTGGGGACAGGGTAGATAACAGCATAATTTTCATTTTAGGATAATCATAAAATATAATAAAAATAAAGTTTGAAAATGCATAAAAAAGGTATAAGAATAATAAGATGAATTCCTTTAGGAGGTAGTTATGCCGACAATTGATTTTACTAAAACAGTTTATGAGTTATATAAGGATAATGAGGAAATTGCTAAAATTTTAGAAGAAATAGGATTCAAAGATATTACAAAGCCAAATATGATTAACACCATGGGAAGATATATGACAATTCCCAAGGGGGCTAAGGCTAAAGGTTTCAATATAGATGAAATAAAAAATGAATTTATTAAAAAAGGGTATGAAATAAAAGAATAAAAAGGAGAGCATATGAGCGAAAGTATTAATAACAGAGAATATCGCAAAGATATTATTAAACAGATAATCAAGGAGCTGCATGACGGCAAGACTGTTGATGAAGTTAAACAAAAGTTTGAAGATGCATTTGCAGGAGTATCTGCTTCAGAAATAACAGATGCAGAACAAGCATTAATCAATGAAGGACTGCCTATTTCTGAAGTACAAAGGCTGTGTGATGTTCATTCAGCCGTATTTAAGGGCTCCATTGAAGAAATCCATAGGGAAACAGACCCTGCAAAAATACCGGGACATCCTGTTAATGTTATGATGTTGGAAAACAGAGAATTGGAAAAGATTATTGAAGAGAAGCTCAAACCATATTTAGAGAAGAACAAGGAATCTCTTGAAGCTGTTCTTAAGGGGTTGGATGAATTGTCAGTTATAGACATTCATTATTCCAAAAAAGAAAACCTTTTGTTCCCTTATATGGAGAAATACGGTATAACTGCTCCCCCAAAGGTTATGTGGGGAGTGGATGATGAAATAAGAGAAGAGCTGAAAATGCTTAAATCTGATTTATCCTATGGCGTATTTAACGATGACCATAAAAAAAGCGTGGAAGAATTGCTTAACAGAATAAATGAAATGATATTTAAGGAAGAAAGCATCATGATTCCCATGCTTTTGGATAAAATGACACAGGATGAGTGGAAAAGGGTTGCTGACGACAGCAGCGAAATAGGAAATATTATAGAATTTATACCGGTTTGGAGACCGGATAAGGAAACAAAAGAGGAATATAAAGAAGATATTAAAGAGCCGGGAGCTATAATTCTTCCTACCGGTGTGCTTAATATCGAGGAGCTTACAAACATGCTTAACACCCTTCCTATAGATATTACATTTGTGGGAAGTGATGATACTGTAAAATACTTTTCTCAAAGCAGTGAAAGAATATTTGCCCGAACCAAGACCATTATAGGCAGGAATGTTTCAAATTGTCATCCCCCTGCAAGTGTACATATAGTGGAAGGAATTGTGGAAGATTTCAAATCAGGCAAAAAGGATCGCGAGGATTTCTGGATTAAAATGGGTGACAAATATGTCTACATAAGATATTTTGCAGTAAGAGACGAAAAAGGCAAGTACCTTGGAGTTGTAGAAGTAACCCAGAATATTAAGCCCATACAGGAAATCACGGGAGAAAAAAGACTGGCAGACTAAGGTAAAAAGGATACTTCCTCTTATGGAGTCTTTAGGTTATAAGGAATATCCCCGTTTTGGAAAAAGAAGCCTATAGGCTTCTTT
>DNNJ01000155.1 GCA_003487955.1 Clostridiales bacterium
GGCTGCAATTGATGTAGCCGGGAAGTTTTAAATTCAATGAATCTCTTCCATTTTTTCACTAATAAGTTGGGCTGTCCTACTTATTTCCACAAAAATTCTTTCTTGCATTTTATAATTAAATCTTACTTCGGGAAGATAAACTCCAATTGCAGCAACAACGTCACCATTTTTATAAATGGGAGCTCCAACGCCGACAATGAAGGCACCATCAAAATGGATAGCCAGTTGTTTCCGCTTAATTTTATTTAATTCATCAATTAAATCTTTTTCATTTATCACTTCAGGCCACATCGATCCAGGTAAACCATATTTCTTTATAAAATCTAACTGAGTATTTATATTTTGACATGCAAGGACAATTCTTCCCGTTGCAGTCAAATAAATATTTTTCTCTTCTCCGTTACTAACAACTTGCAATTCCTGACTACTTAATTCTTTATGCAAAGTAACCCTCATATTCTCTTTCATAATTGTGAGAATACAACTTTCGTTTAATATATCCCGAAGTTCTTGCAATGGAATTACGGAGGCCTTCAGCAACTCTTTTCTATTGGAAAAATTCCCAGTTAAATAATAAGCTTGAACTCCCAATTTATATCCTTGTTTTATTCCCTTTTGTTCAAGATAACCTCTATTCACTAAAGTTTTTATAATATTCGCACAAGTACTTGCATTCAAATTCAAGCTATTGGCAATTTCTCCTAAAGAAAAATCACGGTCTCTCTCTTTTGAAACCAATTCTAAAATGTTTAATGCTCTGTTAATTACCTGTATCATATAATTAAGAAATTAGAAGAAATATTTAATAAAGAATATTCAAAAAATCTTGTAATCCAAACAGTCTCTTCAATATTATCTCCAGAATGTTTTAATCAAAATACAAAGTTAAACATTTTTCCATATAAATTCAATATTATAAAATCAATTTCATTTAATTGGTAATAATTTGACTTTTGAACAATTATTAGAATCAAAAATAACCCTGATTGAATCAAATTTCATTCAATACAATTTTCATTAATTAATCACACTTATACTATTGTATTTCAATAATATTATAGCAATAATTTTCAGTCATAATATTAGAACTTTATAGTAATATAATCTTATAATTAACTTTTTTTAGTTTTTTATTATTGAAATCTATTTGTCTATATAAAATATTATATATTTCTTTGCAACAACATTAGTTAAATTTAAGGAGGAGTGCCTATGGAAAATGTAATTTAAAGAACTAGGAAAACATCTATATTCCGATCTAATTAATTTAAAAGCATGACGTTTCTTTTCAAATGAAACTCCCTGTCATTGAACGTAAAAGACTGATAATAACGTAATAAAAGTCTGGAAAAATTAAGCTTTTATTTAGAGTAAAAAACACATGTAACATAAAACTACCTAAAAAAGAAAATTCTGAGATTATTATTTCTTGAGAACTGAAAACACAAATAATCAACCTATTTATATAAAAATAAAATACAGCATTTTCTTTCACAAACTTTGTAATTTTTCATAGTCAGTGAATTGATCTGGTAGTTTAGAAACTAAACATTCAAAAATTTTAATCAATTTTAATTACAATAGTAATATGAATACTATGTTAATAAATTTAAAAACACGCACTACTTATTTTTCTTTACGCAAAATATATTTTGCCATGAAATTGATATTCCTGCTGCTGTTGGTGTCTATTCATCAAATGCATGCTAAACCTATTTATTCTCAAGACAATAAACCAACCGTCGAAAAAGACGTACTAATACAACAGCAGCCATTGCAAAAGGCTATTACTGGAAAAATAATTGATGAACAAGGAGAACCGATTATTGGTGTCAATATTGTAGAGAAAGGAACCTCTAATGGTACTGTTACAGATGTTGAAGGCAATTTCTCACTGAAAGTGTCGTCAAATGCTATTTTACAAATCTCTTACATTGGATATTTAGCACAAGAAATCCCAACTGATAGAAGAAACTCTTTTTCTATTGTATTGATTGAAGACACCAAGACTCTAGAAGAGCTGGTCGTAATAGGATACGGAATGGTTAAGAAATCCGATTTAACAGGATCAGTGTCTTCAGTGAAAGCTGAAGATATAAACGCCTTTGCAACCTCAAATGTTTTACAAGCCTTACAAGGGCGCAGTTCAGGTGTAATGGTTAAACAGAATAGTGGATCACCTGGTGGTGCTGTAAGTGTTAGAATCAGAGGAACAAATTCAATTCAGGGAAGCAATGAACCCTTATATGTAATTGATGGATTTCCATCTTCAAGCTCTAACCCAACCGTTTTAGACAATTCAAATATCGAGAGCCTGGAAATTTTAAAAGATGCATCTGCTGTTGCAATCTATGGCTCCAGAGGGGCTAATGGCGTAGTATTGATAACAACAAAAAAAGGGAAGGAGGGAAAAACGATAGTTGATTATGAAGGGTCTTTGGGTTTCCAATCATTGAGAAATAAGATTGAGATGATGGATGCTACAGAATACGCGAACTTTTATAATCTTCAACGAAAAAATGATGGTCTTGAACCCTATTTTTCGGAGGATGAAATTCGCAATTTTGGCCAGGGGTTTGACTGGCAAGATTTTGTTTTTTCAACGGCTCCAATTCAAACTCATTCATTAAACATAAGAGGGGGTAATGAAAAGACGAAATTTGCCATCATGGGCAACATTTTTGATCAAAACGGGATTATAAAGGGAAGTGGTTACAAACGGTATGCATTAACCGCCAATATAGATCATAAAATCAGCGATAAAATTGAAGTAAATTATTCATCCACACTTTCAAATAATATATTGGATAATAAAAATTGGGGAGGAGCTCGATTTGGGGCATCACTTATTAGTGTTGCATTATGTGCTCCTCCAACTCTAACACCATATAATGATGATGGATCTTATAGGAAATTACACATCGCTTACCCATTTGTTTCGGAAGGTTTAACCAATCCGCTATATTATATAAACGAGATAAATGACGTTACAAAATCAAATAAAGTACTGGCAAATCTTTCGTTTATTTATAAACCAATTGAAGGGCTCACACTTAAAATTTATGGTGGTGCTGAAAATAGTGATGACCGAAGCGATTACTATCAAACCTTAAATTATTTAAATTCTCAAGGTAATGCATCTGTCTCAACAACACAATTCAGAAGTCTTCTCAATGAGAATACAATAAATTATCATAAAGTTCTCAACGATAAACATGATTTTTCAATATTGGGAGGTTTTACCTATCAGGATTTTGTAACTACTTCACTCGGTGGAAGCGGTACGGGATTTCTGAGTGATGCAACCAAAACGGGTAATATTGGCTCTGCAAACCTTCCGGGTATTCCTAGTACCGGGTACTCAAAATCAGTTATTCTATCTTACCTTGGACGGTTAAACTACTCATTTGATAATCGTTATTTGTTCACCGTAAATTTCAGAAGCGACGGTTCATCAAAATACAGTGAGGGTAACAAGTGGGGATTTTTCCCTTCAGGCGCCTTTGCATGGAAAATTAATCAAGAAGAATTCATGCAAGATATCAAAGAAATTTCCGATTTAAAATTCAGGGCCAGTTATGGTGTAACTGGAAGTCAGGCAATTGGCGCATATGCAACTCTCAATAATCTATCATCAGGAAAAACAGTATTTGGGGATGCTTTATTCACAACTTTTGCTCCAGGTACCAGACTTCCGGGAGATTTAAAATGGGAAACTACGTCTCAGTTTGATATCGGGTTTGACTTAGGAATCCAAAACAACCGATACACTTTTTCTGCGGATTTTTATAGTAAAGAAACAAAAGATTTGCTTAATAACGTTCAGTTACCTTCATCCACGGGATTTACGACAACTATTCAAAACGTAGGTAGAATTCAAAATAAGGGTATCGAATTGTCCTTGAATGCAAGAGTATTTGAAGGTGATTTTTCCTGGGATTTAAACGGAAATATATCCTTTAATAAAACTTATGTAAAAAAACTTTACGGCGGTAAAGACATATATGGGGGTTGGCAGGACATGTTAATCATTGCTGACAATTTAAATCTCTTGCGGGAAGGTGAAGCAATGGGTGTTTTTTACGGATACCTAAGTGACGGCTACGACGAAAATGGGTTTGAAAAGTATATTGATCTGGAACCTGATGGCGTTATAAATGAAGATGACAAGACAATAATTGGTGATCCAAATCCAGACTTTATTTATGGTTTGAATTCAACCATGAACTTTAAAAATCTTGAATTATCTTTTTTCTTTCAAGGTTCTCAAGGAAATGATTTAGTTAATATCAGTTCAATTGACAACTCCCTCAACTACGGTTACGGTTCAAATATGTATAAAGAGGTCTATTACGATCATTGGACGAATGAAAATCCAAATGCGAAATATCCCAAAATTACGAGAACACAAAGAATGAAGTTTTCAGACAGAATAGTGGAAGACGGTTCATACTTGAGGTTAAGAAACATTCAGTTAGCATACAATCTACCATTAAAAGCATGGAATGTAAATTCTATACAGGGTGTTAGATTATATGTTAGTGCGCAAAATTTGTGGACAATGACAAAGTATTCAGGATGGGATCCTGAAGTCAATTCAATGGGAGGCTCAAGCTCTTTTGCTCAGGGTATCGATCACCATTCATATCCAACGGCAAAAACATTCACTTTTGGAGTAAATATTAGTTTTTAAAAAATAATGACATGAAAAAAATATTATTATTTTGTTTAGTTGCAATAGTATTTACAACTTGCGACGATCTTCTGAAAGAAAATCCACAAGCATTGGCGGTTGAAACCTTTTATAATACTGCAGGTGAAGTGGAGGCAGGAGTGGCTGCAATATATGATCCTCTTAGATCCACGTTTGCAGCGGAATATATTTCACTACTTGAAACCTTATCTGATTTTATGGCGGGAAGGGCCAGTTGGGAAAATGCAGGCAAACATGATGTAGTACTAAATACACAAAATTCCACACGTGCACAGGGAGCTTGGACCAACTTTTACAGAAGTGTTCGGAATGCAAATTTAATCATACAGAATGTACCTAAAGGTGGAATATTAAATGATGTTGACAAAAATAAATATGTTGGAGAAGCTAAGTTTCTTAGGGCATTAACCTATTTCCATTTAGTAAGGAATTGGGGGGCTATTCCTCTGAAAACAGAAGAGAATCTTAGCGAATACAATGTCCCGAGGTCTTCTGTTACAGAAGTATATGAGTTAATTGTTTCTGATTTAATAGCCGCTGAAAGTGGTTTACCTGATTCTCCGACAATATCCGGCCATCCAAGCAAATGGTCAGCAAAAACCCTTCTCGCTGATGTTTATTTTTATATAGGTCAGTATGACAAAGCTACTTCGAAATCTGATGAAGTTATAAAATCAGGGAAATACTCATTAGTGGAGGTTTCTGAACCAGAAGATTTTGAGAAATTATTTGGTGCGGCTATTACAAATTCATCCGAAGAAATCTTTTATATAAAATACAGTAATGACCGGCCTTGGGCTTATCCTCGCTATTTACACGGCGTTAAAGTTCCCTACGTGGGCTATGATGGATATTATGCCGTAACCAGTAATGAGAACTATACCCAAAACAAAAATTGGGACAACAATGATTTGAGAAAAATATATGGGTGGTACCCATATAGTGGATACGACCCAGGAACAATCCTTTGTAAAAAATTTAATGCTTATGGTTCGTTAACACCCTCGAACGACTATCCATTATACAGGTATGCAGACCTCTTGTTGATTCACGCTGAAGCATCTTGTAGGGCAAACAATAGTCCTACGGCTTCTGGAATGGAAGCTCTAAACAAAGTGCGCAGAAGAGCATATGGTTATCCTTCGAACGTAGAATCACCGGTCGATTTTGACATTGCGGATTATACCGTGGATTCATTTGTTGAATTATGTATTCAGGAAAGGGGTTACGAAACTCTTGCAGAGGGAAAAAGATGGCTTGACATAAGGCGGCTTGGCAAAGATAAAGCACGAGAAATTATCCAGCAAATGAGAGGAGTAAATATACACGATGGAAAATTCCTTTTCCCGATCCCCATTAATGAATACGAATATAACGAGGCGATAACAGATCAAAATCCAGGATATTAAAAGCACAAGATGTTAGTTAGTCGAAACTATTTTTTTTCGACTAACTAACATCTTCAAATTTGAGTTCAGTCAAAATTGGTCTTATAGGCAATAGATTAATAATAATTCCCACATAACTCAACAGGTATGACGAACAGACGAAATTTTATTAAGCAATTATCAGCGGCAGCTGTGGTGGGTCTAACACCCAATACATTAATATCGCAGACGCTTCCCTCAAAAACAATAAATATCCCTTCTACACCTCCAGGTGAAAAAATATGGGCATGCTTAATGCATCTTTCATTTAATTTCGCCGGAGGAATAAAAAGTTGGGGAGGTTTACGAACGGAATTTGAACCGGACCAATCAGTCTGGGACAATGCAATAAAATCCATGGTAAATAATGGAATCAATATGCTTGTAATTAACCTGGACGATTCTGTTTTATGGAGGAGCCATCCAGAAATATCTCTAAAAAACTCATGGACTCCTGAAAGATTAAGGGAAGAGTTGGAAAAAATCAGAAAACAAGGCATAGAACCTATACCTATGTTAAATTTTGCCGCTACTCACGACGCATGGCTTGGTAAATACGCGAAAATGATATCAACTCCTCAATATTACAAGGTTTGTAAAGATCTTATTGCCGAAGCTATTGAATTATTTGATAATCCTCGATTTATCCATTTCGGGATGGATGAGGAAGATTATAATCACCAAAAACATTTTGATTACATTGTTATCAGGCAAAACGAACTCTGGTGGAGTGATCTCTATTTTTATATTTCAGAAGCCATGAAGAAAAACGTTCGACCTTGGGTTTGGTCGGATTACGTCTGGCATCATCCTGAACAGTTTTTCAAAATGATGCCAAAGTCTGTAATACAGAGTAATTGGTATTACGGGGAAGCATTTGATACTAATCAAACTTACGTTAAAGCATACCTTGATTTGGAAGCTGAAGGATACGATCAAATTCCAACGGGTAGTTATCATGCTGTTCCAAGTCAAGATTTCAAGGCTTTAAATCCGAAAAACATAGGCAACACGGTTGAATTTTGCTCTAAACACATTTCAGATTCTCGCCTAATGGGTTTTATGCAGACATTTTGGATGCCCACTACCGTGCAATTCGAACCTACTATCCTAAAGGCTATCGATTTGACTGGAGAAGCTAAGAGAGCTTTTGAAAAAAAATAAATTGAAAAGCGTATTGGAGATTTGAATAATGTGTATCAACAATTAAAAATCGAATTATGAGCAATAAGAAAATATTTTCTCGTCGAACCTTTTTGTCGAGTATGGCGGTAGCCGGAGCCGGCACTGCTTTTAGCGCCGTTAAACTGCCAAAAATCAACATATTAGGAAAAACCGAAGTATCGGGTTACAGAAATATTATTGAAGAAGATACGGATCCTATTTTATTAAAACGTTTTATTCCAAGACCTAAAAATGTTAAACTGAATGATGACAGGGAGGTAATTTTCGATGATAAATTATCTGTGGAGATCGAACTGAGAAATGCGGATAATGGTGTAAAAAAGAAGACATCAGATCTCTTTAAACAGTATTTCAATATAATACCTACTGTTAGTGTTATTCAAAAATTGGATGTACCTGCAGGGGAAGCGTACAAAATAAAAGCATCGGGCACATTCGTTACATTGTCTGCTTCAAATTTTATTGGTATTCGCTACGCATGCAATACGCTTCGTCAGCTGGCAGAAGTACATAGCAAAACAGGAGACTTTGCTTACTACAGCATTCCTGAAACTGAAATTGAAGATTCACCGGCAATGGCATTTAGAGGATTGCATCTATGTTGGTTTCCGGAAACTGAGGCTGTTCAGATAGAACAGTACATAAGATGGGCCTCTTATTATAAATTCAATCACATCATCATTGAATTTTGGGCAACATTTCCGTTCTCTTCTCATCCAGAATTTAATTGGCAGGAATATTCTGCAACTCCAGCTGATATTCGCCGGTTGGTTAAACTTGGTAAAGAATTGGGGATAACACTGATTCCACAATTAAATATTTTCGGACATGCCTCAGGTAGTAGAGGTGGTTCCGGTAAACATGCTCCGCTAGATTTTTATCCGGAATTTGAATCACTTTTTGAGCCGAACGGATGGGTATGGTGTTTAAGCAATCCTGCTACGCGCAAACTATTGACTGACATTGTTCTTGAAACTCTTGAGGCTTTCGATTATCCACCATTTTATCACATCGGTGGAGATGAGGCGGATGGCGCTGCTGAGTGTCGTTTATGCCGACATGCAGACTACAAAGCCCTTCTAATTGATCATTTGACCTATTTCCGCAAGTTATTGGCAGAGAAGAACTGTCGGATGATGATGTGGCATGATATGCTCATTCAAGCAAACGACCCGCGATGGAAAGGGTATGTAGCTAACGGCACCCCACGCATGAATGATGTACTTGAAGCACTACCTAAAGATATTATTATTTGTGACTGGCAATACGGTGCTCCGAAAGAGAATGAAACTTGGCCTACCATGCCTTATTTTAAAAATAAAGGTTTCCAGGTTTTGGCGTGCCCCTGGCACAATATTGACAATATTAAATCACTGGGTGAATTTGTGGGAAAAAACAGCTTGGATGGACTGTTGTGTACAACTTGGCACTCACCCTCTTACAATCAAATGTTACGAATTATGATGTATGGAGCACTGGCCGCATGGTCAACACCTCCATACGCATCACTTGATGGTACAATGAGTATGCGTCATCTGAGACAAATTGGCTGGGATATTCCCATTAAAAAATACCAAAATACCGGAATACACGAGTGGCAGGTACGTCCGGATGTCTATCCATAGTACAATACATTATGGTGTGACAACAAATACAGGCAAAAATTTGCTGAAAGATCTAAAAACATTTATAAAAAAATATTCATAATTTCTAAAAATATAATCAAATGGCTGTAAAAGAAACTGGCGTAAGTTATTACGGATTGAATTATCCCGAACATGCAGAAAGGGATTTTAAGGAAATGATACAACACAATTGTAACGCTGTAATTCTAGCTTTATCGGAGTTTGACATCGATTTCTGGTTCCCCAATATAGTAAAAATAACAAAAGTAGCCAAAGACCTGGGTATGAAGGTCTACTTGGATACCTGGGGTATAGGAAAATGGTTTGGAGGAGAACCTCCTAGCAATTTCCTGACCAACAATGTGAGAAATCGGCAGGTTTCTGCTTTTACTGGAGAACCGCTTCCAGCAGCCTGTTTTAATACAAAGGCTTTCAAGGATTACTTCTACGGTATTTGTGAAAAACTGGCAATCCAGGTAGATGCAGATGGTTTCTTTTGGGACGAACCTCACTATGCATTACCTAAAAGCTATGCTTCCATTACAGGTGGACCCGGTGATGATTGGGCATGTCGCTGCCCAATGTGTAAAAAAGATTTTGAAGATCTGTATGGGTATGAGATGCCGAAAATCATGACGAAAGAGGTCGTTGAATTTCGAGAAAACAAAGCGTTGGAAATACTAACGGAAGCATCAAGAATAATTAAAAGCATACGTCCCGAGAGCCGTATTACTTGCTGTGTTCATGCTACTATAAACACATACTATGTAAAAGAAAACCGGGGGTATGACAACTGGGATAAAGTAGGCAAAACGGATGTTTTTGATGTATTCAGCACAACAATATTGAACTATAATTTACCGCGCAGCTATTTCAAATCAATAACGCAACGTACAGTTGATATTGCAAAAAAATACAATAAGGGATCACAAAGATGGCTCATGAACTATTATAATGAACCGGAAAAGATTGAAGAAATAAAGGAAATTGTACACCTTTATAAGGAGATGGAAGTGGAAAGCCTTTTTGCCTGGACATATAGAGGAGGGCACGGAACAGTTTTGGCTGCACCTCATGCACTTGAAATGTGGGACATGCTCGGAGAAGCATATGGAGAAGTACTTGACGACAAATATAAAATAAAACTGTAATTAATAAATATATGGAAATAAATGACTTAGGATTTCTCGGTAAAGCGATTGACCTTTTGAAAAAAGTGAAAGAAACTCAATCGGAAAATATTGATAAAGCAACAGATTTAATGGTTGAAGCGATTGAACGTGACCAGTTGATCCATGTTTACGGAGGGGGTGGACATACAACACTGGTTATGGGTGAGATGTTCTTCCGTGCTGGTGGATTAGCGAATATCAATCCTATCATGGAGACTGGACTATCAGTATTTAACCAAGCGCTAAAATACCTGGAGTTGGAACGTACTGTTAATTATGGTAGTGCTATTGTAAAATATTACGAGATCGAAAAAGGGGAACCGTTTATTATTTTTCATAATATCGGGATTAACCCAGCTACTATTGATGCTGCACTTGAAGCCAAAGAAAAAGGTGCTGTAGTTATTGCTGTGAGTTCTTCATTCTGGCAGAATGAAATGCCTGAAGATCATATTATACGCCATGTCAATAAAAAAAATCTGTTTGACATTGCTGATGTATGTATTGATGATTATAATCCGGTTGGAGATGCGTTGTTGGAAATTGATGGTTTTGATACACCATTTGGACCGGTATCCAATATAGTTGATTTTTATATTGCTCATCTGCTTGAGATTATTACAATAAAAAAATGTGTGGATAAGGGTATAACTCCTCCAGTTTGGTCAAGTGCCAATGTTCCCGGTGGCGATAAAATTAATGCAGATTATGTTAAGAAATACAGGCGCCGAGTAAAATGCCTATAGTTGTATTAAATAGAGAAAAACAATGGTAAATAATATAGAGAATGCAGTAAAACTATTATTGCATAAATATGAAGTCAAGGCTAATGTTGAGCTAAATTTGTTGCCGGGATGGAGCTTTTTGAATAAAGAATTAAACGACAACGATATGCCTCTTCTCACCTGGCGTTTAAACAGGAGGTTTATAGAGCTAAAAAAAATTGTTTCGGATGAAGTTGTCGAAAATGTCAGTATGTTGCGTTTTTGCAGCTTAGGAGACCCAAATATCTGGAGCTTGGAAGCGTTAATGTATCGGGAATTTGACCTTTGCGAATTTATTACAGGTAGCAGAATCGCGTATATCCATGCTACTCTTACCAACGGTTTAGCAGGGAATATAATTGTAAAGTTGGAAAACGGAACGATTGGAAGCGTAGAGATAGGCGTTCAGGCTCCGGCTGGTAAACCTTTAATCGAGAGACATGAGATTATTGCACGTAGAGGCGTAGCGAGTGACATTGTTGTTGATACACAAGTACCTCAGAGTTCAATCTATACATTTACAGAGAATGGAGACATGGAGTATAAGGATGTAGATAATGAATTGTTTGGTATGGATGAATTTCAAGTGGAGTGGGTTCGTGCTGCTTTTCAACACCAGAAAGATCCGACTCAGTCAGAAAATCTAATTAAACAACACGATCATCTATCACGATTGGTGGAGAGTGCTCTTAAGTCTAATTCCAATAAATTGAAAGTAAAAGTTGCATAAATTGTAAAAATATGAAACCAATCAAAATTGCAATACTCTCCTTAACACACGGACATACACGCAAGTATTTTCAAACACTCAACGATAATCCGGGATTTGAATGGGTAGCTGTCTCCGCTGAATCGAAAAAAGTTCAGGAAATATTTTATAAATATGGTTATGATGTTCCCTGCTACATGAGCGACGAGGAGATGTTTGAAAAACACCCGGATATAGAGGCGGTAGTAATGGCCTCGGGAAACAGCAGACATTTAGAACAATTCAGGATGTGTGCCGAAAGGGGTATTCATATATTATCAATGAAGATACCTACATTTGATATGAATGAATATGACGAGATGATAAAACTCGTTGAAGAATCAGGAATTATATGCCAGGTTGAACTTGAAATGCACTATAATCCCGTGGTAAACAGAATGAAAAAGCTTTTCTCAGAAAATCAATTGGGAGTAGTATCCGGAATAAATGCTACTAATATAACACTCTCTCCCGTTTGGGCATTTCCATGGCAAGGTGTACCGGAAGAAAGTTACGGAAAAAGAGTTCCTCTAAATTCAAACAACACACGATTTAGGGGCGGTGCACTGTGCGATCACCCACACATATTCGACATGATTCGATGGCTTACTAAAAGTGAGTTTGACTATATTTTTGCAGAGGTCGGTCCAAATATTCGTGAGGAACTAGAAGTTGAGGATATCATTCTAGTAAATGGTAAGATGAAAAATGGTGTTAGTTTTCTCCTGGATCCCTCATGGTCAAGATTGGAAGAGCGGCTAGAAGTGCCAGGGCCCGGTTGGGAAGTATTTCCAAAACGGATGGAAGTTAATTTCAACATCTCCGGAGAGAAAGGAGTGATGCTGGCTGACTGTTTTGGGCCTAACGTATATCACAACGGTGCACCCAACGACAGATATACTGTCCAGTACACCTATTTTGATGAATGGATTGGAATGATGGATGAATTTATCCATTGTGTGAGAGAGAATAACACACCTAAGATAAATTTAATGTGGCATAAAAAAACAATAGAGGCGATGAATGCTTGTTATGAGAGTATCGAAACAGGCCAGCCTGTCTTTTTGTAGTTATCATCTAACAGAAAATAATTATGAACAATCTTGGCAAAAACAATAAAATTTGGGCCTGTTTACTACATCTTAGCTTCAATATGTGGGAGGAATTTATTTCACCACATAGGCCCTTTCGTGGTTTCAGGCCAAACCTGGAATTAAGTGAAGCTTTATGGAATGACGCTATTGATTTAATGGCTAAGCAGGGTGTAAATATGGTGGTGATAGATCTGGGCGATGCGGTGAAGTATGAAAGTCATCCTGAAATTGCAGTCAATAATGCTTGGAGCACCACACGACTAAAACAGGAACTGAAAAAAATAAGAGCATTGGGTATCGAACCGGTTCCAAAATTAAACTTTTCTGCCGGTCACGACACATGGCTGAGAGAGTATTCCAGGATGGTGTCTACGGAAACATATTATACAGTCTGCTCAGACCTCATAAAGGAGGTCTCGACACTGTTTGACACCCCCTCTTTGTTCCACCTTGGTATGGATGAAGAGAGCATAGGGCATCAAAGGTATCAAAAACATATAGTGATACGAAAAAATGAGGCGTGGTGGAATGATTTCCTTTTCCTGGTTGAAGAGGTCGAAAAAAGCGGTTCACGCGCATGGATCTGGCCGGATTACATGTTGTGGAACGAACCCGAACAATTTTTTAAGCATATGCCTAAATCAGTTGTCCAGGGGAATTGGTTTTACGGGGAAGAACTTGATCCTGAAACAGAGCGAGTTAAAGCATACCTTGATCTGGAAAAACACGGGTTCGATCAGATACCCACCGGAAGTTATCACGACTATAACACTGGAAGTATTGGAAGCACGGTTGCTTTCGGCAAAAAACAGATAGATGATAGCAGATTACTTGGATTCTTGCAAACTTTTTGGAGGCCAACAATCGAGGAGAACAGGGACAGGATAATTGGAGGAATTGAATTACTGGGAAAAGCAAAACAAACATATTACAAATAAACCAGAAACGTGAGACACTCATTATTTAAACTAAGGACGGAACATTGTATAGTAGTACTACTGTGTGTGCTGTCAGTATCTTGTGCAAACGGAATTGGAGGCAAAGAGTCAAAAATTAGTCTGAATGGGGATGAATTAACAACAATTGCTG
>DNNJ01000019.1:0-5325 GCA_003487955.1 Clostridiales bacterium
ATGTAAAAGGCAAAACTATCGAAAGGTAGTGACGCAAAGCTTGGGCCTAAAGCCTTGTCTATGGTAGCCGGTTGCCATTTGTGATTTATATCAGAAGGAATGTATAATTCACAGTTATTTTTGGTAACTGTAAATAATTATACATTTCTTTTTTGGATATTTTATAATCACTATTTATTTCTTATATTATACAGGGGGTTAAGAAGTGAAGGTTAATGTAAATTTAAATTTGTTAAACAAAAGCTTGGATGGTTTATGGCTTAGACAACAAACAACCATGGAAAATATAGCCAACTATTCAACGCCGGGATACAAAAGCAAAACAGTTGATTTTGAAACCATTCTATCAACCAATTTAAATAATGCATATGGAAAAACTACATCTGAAGTAAACGATCAAATTTTATCGAGTAATATTCTTATTAAGGCTAACAATAACCAATCTATGCGTTTAGACGGAAACAATGTGGATTTAGAAAAGGAAAATCTGCAGCTGGCTAAAACACAGATTCAGTATATGTATACTATCGCAGAGCTCAATTCTTATTTTTCCAAATTAAAATCTGTAATTTCTGAAGGAAAAAAATAACTTGAAAGATTATTGATGACAATTCGCAACGACTATAAAAATAAATATAAATATAAAATAACAATTTCAAGGAGGGGAATATGTCTTTTTTACAATCGCTTAATATAAGCGCGTCAGGACTTACTGCACAAAGAGCAAGGATGGATGTAATATCAGAAAATATAGCAAACATTGATACTACAAGGACTGAAGAAGGAGGACCCTACAGAAGAAAAATGGTTGTATTCAAAACTTCCAACGATTTTAAAGATATGATGGTAAAAAATTTAAATGAGTATGAGCCGGGAGGAGTGGAAGTTGCTGAAATAATAGAAGATAATAGCGAGTTCAAGGCAGTATACAATCCTGAACATCCTGATGCAGATGAAGACGGCTATGTTAATATGCCTAATGTGGATTCACTAAAAGAAACGGTTGATATAATGGAAGCCTTCAGGGCTTATCAGGCAAATGTAACCGCTCTTAACACAGTTAAGCAAATGGCAATTAAAGCATTGGAAATTGGGAGGTAATTATGTTTATTGAACCTATTAAGTCTATAGATACAGCTCAAATAAATGAATTAAATAAGACGAAAGAGAAAAATAATGAACTATCATTCAAATCAATATTTGATACTGCAATTGACAATTATAAAAATGCAGAAGCAGAAGTAGATAAAGACATTTACAAATTATCAATAGGAGAAACCGACGACTTGCATAATCTAATGATAAATACTCAAAAAGCGCAGATTTCTTTAGACTTGGTAATACAGCTTAGAAATAAAGCTTTAGAAGCTTACAACGAAATAATGCGTATGGGGGTTTAGAACTTCATACTATCCTTTAGGAGTTATAAATGTCAGAGCAATTAAAAAATATATGGAAAAGTATTACTGAGTTTTGGGGAAAATTAAGTAAAAAGAAAAAAGTCATTATAATAGGCGGACTTGTTGTATTAGTAATCGGCGCACTAATAATAACCTTTATATTGAACAATAAGGATTATGTAGTATTATTCCGCAATATGGATGATGCTGAATCAGTTGAAGTAATGCAGCAGCTTAAGGAAAGCAAAATTGATTATAAATATCAAACAGATGGAACCATATTGATACCTAAAGAGCAAGAAAGCTTATTAAGAATGCAATTAGCTCAAGCCGGTCATCCTCGAACCGGTATAAATTACGATATCTTTACTGAAAGTATTGATTTCATGACAACCGATTATGAAAAGAGGCAATACGAAATTTTTCAGTTACAAGAAAGATTGCAAGGCTCAATAGAAACTATTGACGGTGTTAAAGAAGCAATTGTAACCATAAATTTGCCTCAAGACAAGAGCTTTGTTTGGGAAACCGATAAAAAGGAATCCTCTGCCTCTGTTAAAATAAATCTGCATAACGGGTATTCCTTATCTCCATCACAGACAAACGGAATAATGCAATTGTTGGTTAAAAGCATTAAAGGCTTAAAGGAAGAAAATGTTGCAATACTTGATACTAATGGAAATAGCTTGAATATAAGCAATGAAATGCTTCAAACAAGTACAATAAAACTAAAGCTCAGCATAGAAAGAGAATTCGAAAAAGAAACAGAAACGGATGTAACAGAATTCCTTTCCAAAATTTATGGACCTGAAAATGTTAAGGTTTCGGCAAAATGCACTATTAATTTTGATAAAAAAATAAGCGAAATATTGCAGTATTTACCTGATGAGGAATCAAACCAAGGTGTACCCGGCGATATTCACAGTGAAAAAGAAATTACGGGACCCGGAGAAACAACAGGAGGAATTCCGGGAGCTGAAACTAATGCAGAAATACCAACTTATCCCGGTGTAGTAGTCAGCGGAGATGATATATATTTCAGGGATTCAAATACAATCAATTACCTTGTAAGTCAGTTAAAGGAGCAAATTGAGCATAATCCCGGAACAATCGAGAAGCTGACAGTAGCAGCTGTAATTAATAAAGCAAACATGAGTGATAAAGAAGCAGAAGAAATTAATCAACTTATAGCATTTTCTGCAGGTATAGGAGCCGAAAACATTGCATTGAGCAATATGGTTTTCTATGACTATGAAGAACCGGCAGTGCCTGTTGCTGTAACAGACTCCGGTGAAGGAATTCAATTAAGAAAGCTGCTTATTTATGGCGGTATAGCATTAATTGTAATTTCAATATTATTAATAATATTAATTTTGGTATTACGAAAAAGAAAAAAGAAAAGAGCTTTGGAACAAGCAGCTATAGCATCAGATGCAGACCCAAATGAATATTCATGGGCTGATATAAAAGATGGAATCAAGGTTCAAGAAACACAGGAGCAAGCTATAAAGAAACAACTTAAAGACTTTACAAAAACCAATCCGGAAATTGTATCACAGCTTGTCAGAACCTGGTTAAAGGGGGATGAATAAGATGGCAGACAAACTAACAGATAAACAAAAAGCTGCAGCAATAATTATATCTCTCGGTGCTGATGATGCATCAAGAATTTACAAATATTTAAAAGAAGATGAAATAGAGCAATTAACATATGAAATTTCCAGATTGCAGCA
Organism: Clostridiales bacterium; assembly: GCA_003487955.1. Classification (GTDB taxonomy): domain Bacteria; phylum Bacillota; class Clostridia; order Tissierellales; family Sedimentibacteraceae; genus Sedimentibacter. The sequence goes on from DNNJ01000019.1 coordinate 3,134, forward strand.
TCTAAGCCCCCAAACAATGGAATCAACGTTGAAGGATTTTTACGACTTATGCCTCACACAAAAAGTGATAACAGAAGGCGGTTTAGAATATGCAAGAAATGTACTTGAAAAAGCATTTGGCTCGCAAACAGCGGCAAGTCTTTTAGAAAGGGTGACAAAGACACTGCGCTCTAAGGCATTTGAATTCATAAGACAGGCTGATTACAAAAATTTATTAACAATTATACAAAACGAGCATCCTCAAACAATAGCTTTAATTCTATCTTATGCAAGGGCAGATCAAGCATCGGCAGTTATTGCAGAACTGCCAAAGGAAAAAAGAATTGATGTAGTTGAAAGAATAGCAAAAATGGACCGTACATCACCGGAAATTGTAAAATATGTAGAAAAAGAATTAGAGAAGAAATTCAATTCAATAGTATCTGTTGATCTTACAGAAATTGGCGGCATAAACTATGTTGCCGATATTATGAACAATATGGACAGAGGAAACGAAAAATATATATTTGATGAGCTGAATAAAAAAGATGCGAAGCTTACGGATGAAATCAGAAAGAAGATGTTTATATTCGAGGATATTGTAACATTGGATTCAATGAGTATTCAAAGATTCCTCCGTGAAGTTGACAGCAAAGACTTGGTATTATCCATTAAAGGTTCAAATAAAGAGGTCTCAGACGTATTATTCAGCAATATGTCAACAAAGATGGCAGATACAATAAAATCAGAATTAGAATACACTCACAATGTACGCTTAAGAGATGTAGAAGAAGCACAGCAAAGAATTGTATCAGTAATTAGACGCCTTGAGGAAGAAGGAGAAGTTATAATTGCTAAAAGCGGGAAGGATGATATTATTGTCTAATATAATTAAAGCTGAATACGTGATTTTTGACAATAGAAACAATAAGCAAAAAACCAACCATTTACACAATCAAGTGAGTACTCACAGGGAAGATTTATTTAGAATTTTTAATCAAAGAGAAATTATTTTAAAAGAAGCGGAAGAAAAGGCTTTGGAAATTATCAGTACTGCAGAAAAAAATGCTCAGTGTGAAATAGCGGAATATAAAAAGAATGCTTACAAAGATGGCTACAATGCAGGAATGGAGGCAGGTAAAAATAAAGGCTATGAGGAAGGATATACAACAGGAAAAACTAAGATATCTGAAATACTCTTAGAGCAAAACAAAGAAAAACTAAATGAAATTGCAAAGCTCATAGAAACAATAGAATCTGAAAAGTTAAAAATAATTTCAAGATATGAAAATGAATTAACTAAGCTTTCTATAGAAATAGCAGAAAGAATAATCAGATATGAAATTGATGCAAAAGGTGATATTGTATCCGGAATAATTAAAAATGTTATAAAGGATTATCGCAATGTAGATTGGATTAAACTTTATATTTCCGGTAAAGATGATGCAGTAGCCATTCAAGCAGATAAAGAATTAATTAATGAACTTAAGAAAATTGCTAAAGATGTAAAAATTGAAGTTATGGATGAATTAAAAAAAGGCAGTGCAATAGTTGAGACAGCAGATGGAATAGTCGAAGCAAACATTGATACCCAATTGAAAAATCTTAAAGAAATGGTACTTAATAAAAATGCAGGTTAATGAGAAATTTAATGATATCAGAGAAACATTCATAAAAGAAGAGCTGTATACACATATAGGAAAAGTCAAAAGAATATCAGGATTGATGATAGAAGCACACGGCAGCAAATACAAAATAGGTGAGATATGTGAGATAAACACTGCAGCAAACAAAACAATCAGAGCAGAAGTTGTTGGTTTCAATGATGGCAGGGTGCTGTTGATGCCCTATGAAGATATTAAGGGCATAGGTCTTGGAAATCTTGTTGTATCAACAAACAACAAACTGAAAATACCCGTGGGAGATTTCTTGATAGGCAGAATTATAGATGCAACTGGACAAGCTATTGATGATGGCGAAAAATTTATTAGTCAGGAATATTGCTATGTTGACAATGATTATATAAATCCTTTGTCAAGACCTCGGATAGATGAACCTTTAAGCTTTGGAGTAAAAGCAATTGACGGACTTTTGACCATTGGAAAGGGACAGCGTATTGGGATATTTTCGGGAAGCGGTGTAGGGAAAAGCACCCTTCTTGGAATGGTTGCAAAAAATGTAAAAGCAGATATAAATGTTATTGCATTAGTAGG
>DNNJ01000019.1:5583-6946 GCA_003487955.1 Clostridiales bacterium
TTAAAAAGGTCCGTATTGGTAATAGCAACATCAGACCAACCTGCTATGCTTAGAGTAAAATGCGCATTAACAGCAACAACAATAGCAGAATATTTTAAAGATAAAGGCAAAGATGTTTTATTAATGATGGATTCCTTGACAAGATTTGCAATGGCTCAAAGAGAAATAGGCTTAGCTGCAGGTGAGCCGCCTGTATCAAGGGGATACACCCCGTCAATTTATGCTGAACTGCCAAAGCTTTTAGAAAGAAGCGGAAATTTTCAGGAAGGTTCAATTACAGGTATTTATACAGTCTTAGTTGAAGGAGATGACACTAATGAACCTATTTCAGATACTGTCAGAGGTATACTTGACGGACATATAGTATTAAACCGAAAGCTAGCTAATTCAAATCATTATCCGGCAATTGACATAAATGCAAGCATATCAAGACTTATGGATGATATTGCAGCAGAAGAGCACAACAACAAAGCCAAAAGACTCAGAGATATTTTAGCTGAATACTACACTAATTATGATTTAATTTCCATAGGCGCCTACAAAAAAGGTACCAATGCAAAATTAGATGAAGCAATAAGTAAAATAGAGGCAGTAAATAACTTTTTAAAGCAAGGTATAGATGATAAATACAGCTTCGATGAAATAATTGAGCTGATGAATGAAATTTAAGATGCCCTAACCCAATTTCTTCGACCGACAGGGAGAAAGAAATTGTTGGTAGGTCATTCGCAACGAGCACCAATTTTGTGCGACAATAGGAGCAAACAAAATTGTGTGGCGAGACTGCGAGATGCCCTAACCCAATTTTTCAGATAAGAGAAAATGAGGTAAGAGATGAAAAAATTTATTTTTTCACTTCAAAAAGTTTTAGAATTAAAAGAACAGCTATTAGAAAATATGAAGCTCGAGCTTACAAACTTAAATCAAGAATGTGAGAAAATTGAAATGTTTATCAAAAGCTTAAGAACAAAATTTAAAGAGATAGAAAAAGAATATATTGAAAAGTCATATAAATCAATATCAGCAGGGGAAATGTCTTATTATAAAATGCTCAGTGAAAGCGTCTTGATACAAATTGAAAATCACGAAAATGAAAAGGAAATGGTATTAAAGAAAATATTTGACAAAAGACACGAAATAATCAGCATGAATACTGAAATATCAAGTTTAGAAAAACTAAAGGAAAAGGAACAAGAAAAACACAACAAGGAATGTTTAAAAAAAGAAGAACTTTTCATAGAGGAATTTATTTCAAATAAATCCATGACAAATGAATATGCAATGTAAAGATGCCCTAACCCTATTTTTCAGAACCTGATTTGGGGACATTCCTCGAACCCACAGAGACTATCCCTAAATAGGG
>DNNJ01000019.1:7219-9903 GCA_003487955.1 Clostridiales bacterium
AAATTGGTGAATGAGACTGCGAGGGAAAGGAGGTGAAAATATGAATGTGAATGTAAATAATGTAATAAGCCAGGCACCTGATAATATTATCAGAAGTAATTATTCAAACAGTATGAATAAGGATATGTTTGCAAATATGCTCAACAATGCAATGGCAGAAGCTCAAAGTATGATGGCGTTTCTTGGAAGCAACCAGGGAAGCCTTTTAACTGAAAATAGTATTGACTTTGAAGAGCCTAGTATTGAGCTTGAAGACGATGATGAAACACAAGCTCATATTTGCTGTGAAAATTTAAATGGGATTGCGGATATTTTCTTTTTCAGACCAAATGTAGTAATTGAGGAAGTTATAGATGAAAATAAAGCATTAAATGTTGATTATAATGTTTTTGATTCTCAGTTACTGCCAAAAGGCGTTGAACAAGAAACCGGCTCAGCACTTCAAGAAAAGCAGGAAGCTGCATTGGCTTTTCAAACCAATATGGTGGCGGAGAAATTGTTATCTGAAATTGAAGCCCACGGCGAATCAAACATTAGTGGTGACAACGAAAAAATAATTGAAGCATATAGTATGAAGACTGCGATTGAGCTCAGTAAAAAACAAAAAAATGAATTTTCATATGCCGGGATAAAGGCAGCGGATACAGACTTAGCAGAAAATAAAATAATAACTATAAGTGATGGCTCAACAGAAATAAAGTCACAAGTACTATCTCAAGTCAAAGACAAAATAATTTTTATGACAGAAAACGCTCATGAGCCAAATGGTATAAAGACAATTACCATGGAGCTTAGACCTCAAGCTCTCGGAAAGGTAGATATTAAAATGAGCTATGAGAACAACAAGCTGACTATAGAAATTAAAGCATTAAATGAAGAAACTCAAAAAATATTATCTTCAAATACAAATGAGCTAAGGGAGCTGTTAAGTAAAACATCAGAAGCAGATGTAAAAATCATTGTGAAGCCTTATGAGATGAAAAATCACAATGTATTAAATTACCAAAACAGTGAGCAGAGCAATGTACTGAATTTCTATCAAAACAATGAACAAAATCATCAAGGCAGGCAGCGCAACAAATATTACTATGATAATAATATCAAGACAAAAGAAGAAGATGTATTTTCAGAGCTTATTGACTTAAATTATTCTAAGAATTAAGGAGTGCATACATGGAAATTAACACTTATAACTCAAGCCTTATGGCAAGTAAAATTAACAACTTAAATGAATTAAAAATTCAAAAGAATAATGAAGCCCTAAATATGCAGGATTTTTTGAATTTGTTGGTAGCACAGATTACAAATCAGGATGCTATGAATCCCATGGATAATACAGAATTTATAGCACAAATGGCTCAGTTTTCAACGCTTCAGGCTATGACGGATCTGACAGAAATTGCATTGCAGGGACAAGCTACATCACTCATAGGGAAAAATGTTGTGGTTGCTGGCTATAACAACTATGGAGAATTAACTATTGATGAAGGAATAGTTCAAAGAGTTACAATACACAGCGGAAAAACTAAGCTGTATGTAAATGACATTGAATATGAGTATTCCAATGTAATGGAAATTAAGGAAACCGAAACTACCGAGGATGATTCCTTAACAAAAATGTTAGGAAGCATTTTGGAAGGAATAGACAATCTGAATAATTCCATGAATTTGAATATTCCTCCAATTGAGGAATTACCGCCGGATAACGAAGCACCCCCGGCTGAGGAAGTAGCACCTGTTGAAGAAACACCACCGGCTGAAGAATTACCGCCGGATAACGAAGCACCGCCGATTGAATGAATATAATAAGCAGGTGATGAAATGACAGACATAAATTTTATTAAAAAAATAAGCAGCTTAAACAACAATATTCAGCCAAGTTACAATGAAAATAAAAATGAAAGCAGCAGCTTTAAAGACTTGCTGAATGAGAAATTAGAAAAAGAAGTTAGTTTCTCAAAGCATGCAAATGAAAGAATTCAACAAAGGAATATTGATGTCAGCGAAGAAGTAACAGAAAAACTCAATGAAGCATCTGTTCAGGCAAAGGACAAGGGTTTAAAAAATGTGCTTGTAATGATAGATAATCAGGCATTTATACTAAGCACAATGAACAACAAGGTTATAACAGCAGTGAACAGTGAGGAGCTAAAAGAAAACATTTTTACAAATATCGATGGAGCTGTAATAAAATAGCCGGTCCTTTTAAGGAGGCTAGGAGTTCTGACATTTTGATGAACTTAAACAGCTAAAAAAATTAAAAGGAGAATGAATTATTATGATGAAAGCACTTTACTCCGGTGTATCCGGAATGAGAAGCCACCAGACAAAAATGGACGTAATAGGCAACAATATAGCAAATGTTAATACAAATGGATATAAGTCACAAAGAACTACCTTTAGAGATGTATACTATCAACAGATTAAGAGTCCCACTAATCCCGGTGATGATGGAGCAGGAACAGTAAGAGGCGGAACGAATTCAGCTCAGGTTGGATATGGAGCACAGGTTGGTTCAATAGATACAATACATACATTGTCCGGATATACACCTACAAATAAACAAACGGATGTTTATATAAACGGTGAAGGTTATATAAAAGTTCAAACACCAAATAAGGATACTTTTTACACCAGAATGGGAGCATTGAGCTTTGATCAGGATGGAAACTTAGTTGATATAA
>DNNJ01000316.1 GCA_003487955.1 Clostridiales bacterium
CCATTTAAATTTCCTCCTTAATTTTAATATATTTAGTTTTTTTAGTGAAAGGAGCAAATGCATCCCCTCCACCTTCATAAAATTTACCGAAAAATTCTACATATTGAAGCCTTGCCGAGTGAACGAATGAGCCAAGACCGTTTATAGCAAAATTAAGTACATGACCGAATACAAAAACCAGTACAAACATAATCTTCCCTGATATTCCGCTGCCCATGGAGCCGATTAAACTAAGAACAGATGAAATAACACCTGTTGCAAGTCCAAGTGCAAGAAGTCTTGAATAAGAAAGAACATCGCCCAAATAACCTGTTATTCCATATAATGCAAGGATTCCGCTTATGAGTTTGTTGATTATACCTTCTTTTGCCCTTCCTTGTGTAAGAACCAATCCTATTGCTGAAGCTATTGTCACCCATTTACCTATAACTGGCAATGGAGAGCCGGGAATTATCATATCTCCTGCAAGCCATAATATAGGCCCGATTATAAACAAATACCACAGACCAACATCCATAAGCGCATCGTTTAAATGACCGTCCCTAATTGACATATAGGCACTCATTCCCATTCCCACAAAAAGGTGAACAAGACCCATAACGAAAGATACTAATAACACCGTCATCGGCTCCTTTAAGGGGTCCACCCACACATAAGTCAAAGGCAGATTAATGTTGAAAAGATGTCTTGCTCCTACAACTAAACCATCCCCGAACCAGCTTCCATACATCACACCCCAAAAGATAGTGGATAACCCGCCCCAGAAAAATACCTTAAGCATTTTTCCAAAAGTTCCTTCTATATCAAACTTTTTTAAAATAATGTAACATCCCAAGGCAAACATAACTCCATATCCTACGTCTCCAAGCATCATGCCGAAAAATAAAACGTAAAATGGTGCCATCACTGCCGTTGGGTCCATGTTGGATGTTCCGGGAAGGCTGTATAGCTCTGTTATTGATTCAAATGGTTCAGAAAAAGAATTATTTTTTAATAATATCGGGAAATTTTCATCTTCCTCAGGCTTTTTAAAATCATGCCAGCATTGATATTCGTCTAAAACTTTTTGAACATTTTCTTTGCATACTTCAGGTACCCAGCCTTCAATATAAAAGGTAGTATCTGTTTTCAGCATATTACTCAGTATCCTGTTTTTATCTCTTTCGATTACAAGATGGTCATGATAAAGCTGGATTTCTTCTTTGAAGGAAACTTGTTCCGTTATATTATTTTCAACAGTATCCCTCTTAGCAGATATTTCTTTTAAGCTGTTTTCATACTGCATTATATTTTCTGCTGCAGTACCCTTTAGTTCTTTGAATGTTACAGCACTAAAACCATATAGTTTTAATAATTCCAAAATATCCTCTTTTTCATCGCTAAGACATATAAACGAGCAATAATACTGGTCTTTGTCACTGTCTATCACATCCATAAAACATCTGTCGGTCGTTTTAAACAGTTCGGATTTTAACTCATCAATGTCTGCAATATTAGGTACGGCGCCGATTATTATACTTGTGTACTTGGTTTCGGTCATATTTAGAGGAATATCATACCTTCTCCATGGCTTTAGGCTCAAAATAGCTGCTTCAATTTTGTTTTCCTCAGAGCATAACTCACTTAATGACTTATTTAACTCTAGAACCTTCGCTGCATTTTCGGATACACCTTCGTTTTTCTCCAATGCTTTGCTAAATTCATCCGATGATATCGTTTTTCTTGTATTAAATAAAGGCCTCTTACTTGTGTCATACATATCAAGGCTGTTGAGTACTTCGTTAATTTGAGAAATTTTAACATCCAAATTAAAAACTACATTTTCATTGCCATCTTTTTTTACATAGTTAATCCATTCAGGGTCAGTAAGTTTTGTATCTTGCGAGCTTATTTCCACAACACCTAGCTCCATAATTCTCTTAATAAGCTCTGTTTTTATACTGTCTAAGCCTATGATGCTGATTTTGTTCATATTAACTATTGTCACTGGTCTTCACGATCCTTTCCAGTATAATTGAAGCTGCGCTGTCCATGTTATCGCTTGCATTTGTTAAAATTTTGTCACATTCCTTTGCAGCATCATTAATAATGCCGTCATAAAGAAGCTGTCCCTCGGATTCTGCTTTGCTTAAAACTTCAGATCTGTGAGATTCCGCTGTTTTCCTTGCTTCATCCAAGATATCTTGAGCTTGTGCATTAGCATTGGTAATAACTTGTCTTGCTTGTGCTGCGGCATCCTTTTTAATTGCTTCAGCCTTTTCCTCCGCCTCCTTTATTACCTTAATTACTTCAATTGACACTATACCACCACCTTTATGATATTTCTAAAAATTTTCTGCCATTCCACATTACTTTATAATAAATTAAAAACGCCTATTTGTCAAGTTTTTATCTAAATGCGAAAATACTAAAAGAAGAATATTTTCAGATTTTAATGTTTAAAGTAATTGTGAATAAATTATAAATTGTGATTGTTTTCTACTTAATAATTATTTGTTTACAAAAGTAAAATTTAGCGATTTTAAATCTAAACTGTCGAAAAAAATAACCTCTATCAGTGTGTAATAAAAGTTATTTAAATCTTGATTATTATATCATTTTTTATTTGTTATTATACAAATTATTGTTTTGGGGCATTCCTTCTACCTACAGAGGCCTTCCCTATACGGGGAGGTGTGTCCCCATACCTT
>DNNJ01000372.1:0-813 GCA_003487955.1 Clostridiales bacterium
ACCTATGAACGCATAAATTGGGATTTCGTTGCGAATGACCTACCGCTATTTTTCAGAAAACCTTATTCGGGGACATTCCTCTACCTACAGAGACTATATCTAAACTAGAGGTGTGTCCCCATACCTTTTATAAATAGGGTTAGGGCATCTTATTCCACTGCAAATATCAGTGTTGCTTCTGCTGCAATTTCGTCATTAACATATGCAATTGCCGAGCCGATTCCAAAAGTTAATTTCATCTTTGTTATTTCTGTAACAAGCTTCAGTGTATCTCCCGGAACTACCTTTCTTTTAAACTTCGCGCTTTGAATTCCTCCAAAATAAACCGTCTTATTTTTGAATTTTTCTGAAGATAATATGGCAAAAGCTCCTGTCTGGGCTAAAGCTTCTATAATTAAAACACCGGGCATTACAGGGTTTCCGGGAAAATGACCTTGGAAAAATTGTTCATTCATTGTTAAATTTTTTATTCCCACAGCCTTTTGCCCTTCTTGAAGCTCAATTATTTTATCGATTAAAAGCATGGGGTATCTGTGTGGAATAACATTTTGTATGTCATTTATATTATAGCTCATAATTTTATCCTTTGAATTTTTTTAAAACCAATGTTGCATTATGACCGCCAAATCCAAACGCGTTTGATAAAGCATAATCAAAGTCCTTTAAAATTCCCTCATTAGGAACAAAGTTCAGACCTAATTCAGGATCTGTTTCAACATGATTAATAGTGGCAGGAATAAAGGAATCTTCTATAGCTTTAGCACAAATGATTGCTTCAACAGCCCCCGCCGCTCCAAGCAAATGTCCTGTCAT
>DNNJ01000372.1:1129-5960 GCA_003487955.1 Clostridiales bacterium
GTTTCAAATTTATCGTTGTACAAGGTGCTTGTTCCGTGAGCATTTATATATGTTACATTCTTTGGTTCAATACCTGCATCAAAAATGGCATTCAGCATTGACTTAGATGCGCCTTCAGAACTTGGGTCGGGACTAGTCATATGATAAGCATCACAGGTTGCTCCATACCCGACAATTTCCCCATGTATTATTGCTCCTCTTTTAACTGCATGCTCATAATCTTCAAGTATCATTACACCGGCTCCTTCTCCCATTACAAAGCCATGTCTGTCCTTGTCAAAAGGAATAGAAGCCCTGTTTATATCAGTTGTTGTTGATAATGTAGTAAGAACCGTAAATCCTGCAATAGAGCATGGAGTTATTGCAGCTTCAGCACCTCCCGCAATCATAACGTCACAAATACCATCCTGTATTCTTTTATATGATTCACCTATTGCATTGGCTCCGGTGGCACAAGCTGTAACCGTACTCACATTGACAGCCTTTGCCTTATACTTAACGGCAACCAATCCTGATGCCATATTTGAAAGCATCATTGGAATAAAAAATGTTGAAACCTTCCCAGGTCCCTTTTCCAACAGCTTTGCATGTTCTTCTTCAATTGTATGAATTCCCCCAACTGCACTTCCCACAATGCAGCCAAGACTGTCAGAATCAACCTCTTCAGTATTAAGACCCGAATCCTCTACTGCAAGTGCTGCTGCAGCAAGAGCAAACTGGCTGTATCTGTCCATTCTTTTAGATTCCTTTTTTTCCATATATAAAGTAGGGTCGAAATCCTTCACTTCAGCTGCTAATTTGACACTGAAATCTGTTGTATCAAAAGATTCTATAAAGTCAATTCCACATTTTCCTTTCTTTACATTTTCCCAAAACATATCTCCCGAACCGATGGGGCTTACTACCCCCATTCCTGTTATAACAACTCTTCTTTTCATTATTATCTCCTTAAATAGACAAATAGGGTTAGGGCATCGGGCATCTCGCAGTCTCAATCACCAATTTATTTGCTCCCTCCGGTCGCATAAATTGGGATTTCGTTGCGAATGACCTACCGCTATTTTTCTCTCCCTTTGGTCAGAAAAATAGGGTTAGGGCATCTACATATAAAATCCGCCGTTAACAGAAATAACCTGCCCTGTTATATAGGATGCTTTGTCTGATATTAAAAACTCAACACAATCCGCTATATCTTCCGGCTGCCCTAATCTCTGAAGAGGAATGTTTTTCATCATTTCTGCCTTCAGCTCATCCGGTATTTTATCTGTCATTTCGGTTTTTATAAATCCCGGTGCCACAGCATTTACTAAAATATTTTTCTTGCCTAATTCTCTTGCCATGGACTTTGTCATACCTATTACTCCTGCCTTTGAAGCTGAATAATTCACCTGTCCTGCATTGCCTGCAAGACCTACCACCGATGATATATTAATTATTCTGCCCCTTTTTTGCTTTATCATTTTTCTTGCAATATGTTTGCAGCAGTTAAAGGTACCCTTTAAATTTATATCAATAACTTGGTCGAATTCTTCTTCTGTCATTAAAGGAAGTATATTGTCCTTTGTAATTCCGGCATTATTAATAAGCACATCGACCGTGTCAAAATTATTGTAAGCTTCATCTATGAGTTTTTTTGCATCCTCATAAACAGAAATATCGCATTTAACAATTATATTTTTAGTATCTTTATTAGTAAAATTATCTATAAGTTCTTCCATCGAAACAGTGTTGCTTCTGTAGTTCAACACTAAATTGTAATTCAGTTCATTTAATCTTTTTGCAATAACAGCTCCTATCCCTTTGGAAGCCCCTGTTATAATGGCAGTTTTCATTTTTTTCCTTCCTTGTTTTATTTTAAGCTCCTGCAAATTGCAGATATGTATTTAACCCTTGAACATTTTCAATATTTATTGATTTAACGTTTCTGTCAATTCTTTTAATAAATCCCGAAAGTGTTTTACCCGGTCCTATTTCTACAAATGTGTTTACTCCGTCTGCAATCATTTTTCTGACGCACGCTTCCCATCTGACAGGATTATACACTTGTTTCTCAAGCTTTTCTGCCATTTTGCTTATTTCGTAATATACGGTATCCACATTTGATATAACTTCATTGACAGGCTTTTTGAATTTTATTTTGGATAAATCTTCTTTCAATTTGTCACCTGCAGGTTTAAGCATTGAAGTGTGAAATGGTGCGCTCACTTGAAGCTTTACTGCTTTCTTGATATTAAACTGAGGTGCTTTATCAATTGCATTGTCAATGGCAATACTTTTGCCGCCAGCTACGATTTGTCCCGGATAGTTAAAATTAGCAGGTTCCAATAAACCATATTTCAAAGTTATATCCTTGCAGAAAGCAATTGCTTCCTCATCGGTACAGCCTAAAAGAGCTAACATGCCTCCTTCGCCTATGGGAACAGTATTTTGCATATAATTTCCTCTTTTATATACTAACTGTACGGCTGTTTCAAAGTCCATTGCACCGGCCGCAGTTAAGGCAGAATATTCGCCAAGGCTTAATCCTCCCATTACAACAGAATCATCAGATTTCTTTAATACTTCATAAATTGCAAGGCATACTGTCAAAAGTGCCGGCTGAGTTATTTTTGTAATACTGAGGTCTTCATTAGGTCCTTCAAAGCAAAGCTTAGTTATATCAAATCCCAATGCTTCATTTGCTCTATGAAATATTTCTCTGCTTTCTTTAAAATTGTCATAAAAATCTTTTCCCATGCCGGCATATTGAGCTCCCTGGCCCGGGAAAACAAAAGCTGTTTTATTCATTGCCGCCTCCCGCGATAATTACTAAATTCTTCATAATTCTTTCCGCTTCCTCAAACATTTCATTGATAATTTCTTTGCAGCTTTGCTCTTTTCTTACCATACCTGCAATTTGGCCTGACATTACGGAGCCGTAATCTACATCGCCTTCAACAGCAGCTAAATAAAGTCTGCCCCTTCCCAATGTCTCCATTTCTTCTATAGTTGCATTGTTTTTTTCCAAATCCTTAAATTTAGTCACAAGTCTGTTTTTTAATACTCTGACAGGATGACCTGTCTTTCTTCCTGTTACGGCAGTATCCGTATCGCTTGCCTTTTTAATTTTATCCTTGTAATTTTGGTGAACGCTGCATTCCTTTGCTAAAACAAATCTTGTTCCAACCTGTATGCCTTGTGCACCAAGACAAAAAGCTGCTGCAACTCCCCTTCCATCACCTATTCCTCCCGCAGCTATTACGGGAATATTAACAGCATCCACAACTTGAGGCGTAATACACATGGTAGTTATCTCTCCCACATGTCCTCCCGCTTCAGTTCCTTCACAAATTACCGCATCAACCCCTGCTTTTTCAAAATGCTTGGCAAAAGCTACAGAGGGAACAACAGGTATTACTTTGATTCCTGCCTCCTTCCATATTTTCATATATTTTCCGGGATTGCCGGCTCCCGTTATAATTACAGGAACTTTTTCTTCTATTAATAATTCGCTTACCTCTTTGGCATAAGGGCTTAAAAGCATTACATTTACACCAAATGGTTTATCTGTCAATTCTCTGATTCTATGTATTTCAGCTTTTATTTTTTCGGCCGGATTGTTACCGGATGCAATTATGCCAAGCCCTCCTGCTTCGGATACGGCGGCTGCCAATCCTGCATCGGATATTTGTGCCATTCCTCCTTGAAAAATAGGATATTTTATATTTAGCATTTCACATATTTTTGTATAAATCATTTAAATCATGTCTCTCCTTTTAGCAGAAAACGCCTTGCGGCGTCTTGGTTTTATTTATTATTCTTTATCTGTAAGGTAATTGACTATATCACCCACTGTTATCAGCTTACCATAATCATCTTCTTCAATTATTACATTCAACTCATCTTCAAGTCTGTTTATCAGTTCAAATAGGTCCAATGAGTCTGCTCCTAAGTCTTCCTTGATTTTGCTTTCTAAAGTAATACTATCTTCCTCCACATCCAATTCTTCAACCAAAATTTCCTTAACCTTTTCTAAGATCATAATAATTTCCTCCAATATTGTCTATTACTTTGATTTTTATATTTATCCATATTCAAGTATTTTGATATTCAAAGTATAATACAATATAATACCCTTGTCAATATGTTTTTTGCCTGCATTATTACACCTGTTTTTTAGAGTGTCAAAAAGACGGGGTTGTTGTCATCTAACACCCTAAAAACAAGATTTTATGGCTTCTACAATGCGCTCTGCAGCTCTTCCGTCACCGTACGGATTTACCGCATTAGCCATTTTTTTGTATTCTTCTTCATTATTGAGCAATATATTCAGTTCATTGTAGATATTTGCTCTGTCTGTACCGGCTAATTTAGCAGTTCCTGCTTCGATACCTTCCGGTCTTTCTGTTTCTCTTCTCACAACCAACACCGGTTTCCCAAGTGATGGAGCTTCTTCCTGTACCCCTCCTGAATCTGTTACAACAAGGTAACATTTATTCATTAAATTTGTAAAGGGAAGATAATCCAAGGGCTCAATTAAATGAACACTATCCATGCCCCCAAATATTTTATGAGCAATTTCTCTGACCTTTGGATTTAAGTGCATGGGATATATAACTTCTACATCCTTATTTTCTTCTGCAATATCTTTCAGGGCAGAAAATATATTTTCCATGGGCTTGCCAATATTTTCTCTTCTGTGGGCAGTTAAAAGTATTACTTTTTTATTTTCAAAATCTATATTATTAATAATTTCTTCTTCAAATTTATAATTTTTATCTATAACCCAGCTTAATGCATCTATGGATGTATTTCCCGTTGTGAATATTTTATTTTCGTCATAGCCTTCTCT
>DNNJ01000256.1 GCA_003487955.1 Clostridiales bacterium
CGTTGCTGAGACGAACATTGCCTCACTGACCGAAAATCTGGGACAGGATCAGTATACTTCGAGTTTTTTCCGTATCGTCGATGTTTCTCCTGTGGCCGAGTCCGATTTCTTTCAAGTCCAACAAAATAGCATTAATAATTTACTCGATATTTTGATAAATGATTATACACCCGACGATGATTATTTTTTTGTAAGAGCAGTATTTTATTCTGATCATGGGATGATCAGCTGCGAAGAAGAGAATTTGTCTTTGCTTGAACCTTTTCGGCTCCTGTATCAACCAGATAGTGGTTTCTATGGAATAGATCCTTTTGAGTACTGGATTGAGAACTACTATGGCGGAGAAGATTGCGCACCAGTCACCGTTTTCGTCAATCAAACAGGTAATGGGAATCCAATTGCGCTCTCTAACATTATTCTGACCATGCAGCCAGACGTCTACAGCGCCGGTTTTAACGTTTTTACAAACGTAAGCGACCCCGACAACGATACGGTATGCCTCTTTGCATTGACAACTCCCAAATATGGGACAGCTTCCTTCGATGATCAGGGAAACGTAACCTACAACCGGAACACAAATTACTTTGGTTCTGATCGCTTCAGTTATATTGTTACGGACGGTAAGGGTGGCCTTTTACGGGATGACATACTGGTTCAACAGATAGAACATGCTGATAATCCGGGTATCCCCATACAATGGCTGCTTCATTACGGAATGTCTCCTTCCTACACTAATACCTTTTGTGATCCAGATTCAGATGGCTTAAACAATTTGGCTGAGTTTCTACTGGGTACAAACCCTAGGAAGTCGGATAACCCGTTGGATCTCGTTACACTAACCAACAATACCACCTTGGAAGGGTATGCGGAGTTACCGTTGATTGGAATACGCGAACATGTTTTAAATCAACCAATTACTTTGCTCGTAAATGGTGTTCCATCAGGGGATGTACATATCGCACAAAACCTTGATCGAAGTTTGTACCTTTATTGGGATACAATGCACCTGACCAATGGTAATTATACTCTCCAGGTTCGTTTTGATTATTATCAAGACAACACTTCTTATACTTCCCATGGAATTCAAAAAACTGTCACTATACATAACCCAATGAGGTTTGAACGAATTAATGACCAGTTTGGAAGTACCCTCTTCATTTCTGCGACAATGGCTGAACCAATTGCAGACTACGTCATTCAATTCTATGACGAAGAGGGCTATTACCTAACGGGGACTTCAGGCTCAGTTACCAATGGGCAGCTCCAATTGAGCTGGGATTTGTGCAATACCAACGGAGTACAAATCTCCTACGGGAATATATCCGCATCGTTCATGGTTCGACTTTGGATGTGTAGTGATCAATGTATAACGAATATGTTTGAGAAAATATACGTGAAAGAGGGGAGGATACATAATGCCGATAAATTCACTGTAGCTTGGGGATGGGATGACTATTCTTCTAAATTAGAAAAAGGTCGAGAAGATATTATGCAACATTCCGTTGTTGATTTACTTGGTAACCCCCTCCACTCTAACCCGTACGATCTTTTGCCCAAGGGAGGAAATGTACCACTAGGAGCAGTAACATTCAGGTACGACACAGATGTAGATAAGACAACTCTCACGAACGCGCTCACTCAAGGTGCGAATTTCTTCTGGTTTGGTCACGGACTAGAAACCATGATTTTCGGAAACTTTGATAAATCTCGAATTGGTGGATTTGAAATTCTTGATCTACTGGAAAATTATGCCTGGCTCTCAAGAGCGGGAAAACCAAAAAATAATAAAAAACCTTATAAATTAGTTGTCTTGAATTCGTGCAACTCTGCAGGAGGTAGGCTAATGGAACCTGCATTCGGCTTTGAATATTATTCAGAAACAAGTACAGATACGGTGCTAGATTACATTCTTTTTGAACGAACACCAAAAGCTTATGTGGGATGGAGAGAAGAAATACATGTACCTTCAGAAGAAGAAGCTTGGTTTGGAGCTACCCTGCAAGGACATTACAAGAACTTAATGGCTGATATTTGGAGTAGGTGGATGAGTGGACAAGAGTTAAACCAATGCCTCAGTCCGTGTAATGATCTTTTAACAAAATACCGTTTTCCAGGAATAGAAAGTTGGCGAATTTCCGGGTGCTTTAATCTTAGAAAATTTGACTAAAATAATCAATTCTTAATATAAGAAAAATAAAGATATGCAATTAACATCATATTATTTAGCGTATAAATTTGTTATGACGACTCTCATGATCCTTCAGGCAAATCTTTTTTGTGAGACGTTGGATATTCCTCTTAACCAGCCGATGACTACCGAAAATGTAAAGAGTAGCATTGTTTCTTTCTCTGATTTGAGGGGTAACTTTGAAACGGAGCGGTATCGCTTCATTTTTGAGAAGGGACATTTGGTAACTTTTGAAGACCTGAATTATTTGAATGCGTCTGATCCTGCGGTGCTTCGCGGGCAGGTTAAGACTCTATCCGGGAAGAATTCGGCACTAAACACCAATGACGTATACCGGCTCAGTACCAATTGGCTTACAAAGCTTGGGGTGGATATCGCTGCTCTGGAGAATGAGTGTTCCTGTACCATATCGCAGTCAAAGATTAAACGTCCATCTGCAAAAGGGCAATTAAGTCCCACTGAAGAGATTCATCTTCCCGTCTTTGACATAGAATGGAATCCAAGAGAAGCAGAGCCTCTTAATTCTTTGTTTAAGTGTGAGCTAAAAATCGATGGCAACGCGAAGAAATTGCTGCGGTTGTACGCTGGTGATGGAAGTATATTCGGAAGTCCCCCTATGCGTATAAGGGATAACCAGTTGTCCGAGGAAGACAAAGCAGAATTGGAAAAGAGGTTGGAACAGGCAAAGAAAGAGAATGAAAAGGTTTTGGCCCAAAAGGAGGAGATTATAGAGGATGCGAAAGAACATTTTATCAAAAGCGGACGAGGGGAAACTCCCCCAGAGAAAATAGAGGAAATAGTTAAAATGTTAATTGAAACGGAATACAATCAAAATGTTATGCGTATAATTACGGATATGACAACAAAAAACCTCTTATTCATTTCCGATGAAGAATTTCTGAAGATGGACGCCACACAAAAGAGCAATTTGATCAAGCGCTTTGTCCCTCCGGAATCGTTCCCGCCTCAGAAAAAAGCGGAAAAGGT
>DNNJ01000358.1:0-2926 GCA_003487955.1 Clostridiales bacterium
GCTAATACATTTTTCATATTATAATAATCCATTACACCCATATTACCTTCTTTTAAAGCTGCAGCTATTGCCAATGGCACCTGCGATTCTGCTTCTACTACTTTTGCTTTCATGGCTTGGACTTCAGCAATCATTTCTTGTTCCTTAGCAACTGCCATAGCTCTTCTTTCTTCAGCTTTTGCTTGTGCTATCTTCTTATCAGCATCTGCTTGATCCATTTGTAGTTTCGCACCTATATTTCTTCCTACATCTACATCTGCAATATCAATTGATAATATTTCAAAAGCAGTTCCGGAGTCTAAACCTTTATTAAGTACTGTCCTGGATATGCTGTCAGGGTTCTCTAATACATCTGCGTGAGCTGTAGAAGAACCAACAGTAGTAACAATACCTTCGCCAACTCGAGCAATAATTGTTTCTTCTCCGGCTCCACCTACCAGTCTTTCAATATTAGCTCTTACCGTTACCCTGGCCTTTACAATTACTTCAATACCATTTTTAGCAACTGCTGATATATTAGGAGTTTCTATAACTTTAGGATTTACACTTACTTGAACTGCTTCTAATACATTCCTGCCTGCTAAATCGATAGCTGCTGCTCTTTCAAATACCAATGGTATATTAGCTCTTTGTGCTGCTATTAGAGCATCTACAAGTGTATTTACATTACCGCCTGCTAAATAATGAGCTTCTAATTCATCAATGTTTAAATCAAGACCTGCCTTTGTTGCTTTAATCATAGGATTTACTATCCTGCTTGGAACCACCCTTCTAAGCCTCATTCCAATAAGAGTAGATATCCTGACTCTAACTCCTGAGAAGAATGCCGTAATCCATAAACCAACGGGTACAAATGTAAAAAATAGAATTAACAATATAATTATAAAAATTGCTAATCCTCCGGTTAAAAATAGATCATTCATATTAATTAAATCCTCCTTACAAATATTTTCGATCCTTCAACTTTTACTACTTTTATCTTATCATTTCTTACTATAAAACCACCATCTGACAATGCATCGTATTTATTATTTCCTATTTCAATAAAACCGGCTGGTCTAAGTTCAGATAATGCAATACCTTCTTCACCTAATAGGTGTTCCATATCTTTAGAAGGAATGTATCCCTTATCCTTAAGCAGTTTATTGCTTAAGATTACATTATTAAAGATTTTACTCCGGCACCCTAATTTTACAAATATTATTGTTGCAATTGTTGTCAATATTATGGCGATACTTAGTGATAATACGGCTAAACGTAAATTATTCATTGCCATTATTATTCCTATGACAATAAATATTATCCCAGAAATACCAGGTAAGCCAAATCCGGGTACCATGCCTTCAATGACTATTAGCATTAACCCTATTACAAAAAACGTCAGCGATATCCAATTAGAATTACCGGCTAAGATATTGCCCCCAAAATATAATCCAAAAGCAATTATACTTGCTATACCCCCTACACCAAAACCAGGAGTAAATATCTCCACTGCAATTCCAATAAGTCCTATTGTTAATAATAAAGTGCTTAAGGTAGAACTTGAAATTGCTTTTGCAATCTTAACTTGAAAATCCTCTTCTACTTTAACGATTTCACTTGTTTCAATATTAAAATGATCAAGTATACTTTTGTAATCATTCGCTGCTAAATCAGCTATACCATATTTTACTGCTTCATTGCCGGTCAAATTAATCAATTTACCCTTTTCTTTAATACCTTTTATTTCAATATCCTTATCTGCCATGGCTTCAACTATGTCAGAATTTCTACCTCTATACCGAGCAGTATCCCTTAATACAGCTCTCCACATAGACAATACTTTTTCAGTGTTTGGAATAGTTTCTGCAGACCCTAAAGTAGCATTCTTTGCCATAACTACTTTTTCGCTTGCTATAGTGATAAGCACCCCTGCAGATTGAGCATTGTTATCAACAAATGATATAGTTGGTATATCTGTACTTATTATGGAATCTTTTATTTGTTGAGCTTGATCAATTAATCCACCATAGGTATTTATTTCAAAAATTATAGCTTTTGCACCTTCGCGCTCTAATTCTTCTATTGTATTTTTTACAAAATAATTAGTTGCTCTATTTATTTCGCCTTTAATTGGAACTACATATACTTTATCACCTGTATTAACTTCTGTTCCAAGGGCTATAGAACTTAACATCAATAAAACTATCAAAATAATTCCAACTCTTCTTAACTTCATATTAGTATATCACTCTCCTAATACATTATAAGTATATCGTTTATCTTATACCCATATTTCTATAGAAACTAACAATATTTTTTCCTTGTAGTTTATGGATATATTATAACATCCTTCCTATATAGATTACAAGGATGATTAACTTTTATAGATTATTTCAATTACATTGAATTTTATAAAAATATAGTAACCTTTTCCTCGCATGCAGAATAGTACATAATTTTAATTATGTAAGCTATAAACAATATTTCAACCTTCTGATATTTTCCATAAATATAAAGATGCAACTGTATTATAGGGTGAATATTTTTTTCTGTACACTTCGAATTCTTCTTTAGATATATCTTCTAACGAATATAATTTTTTTAGTCCTCTGCGTATACCTAAATCTTTATAACTTAATACATCAGGCCTTTCAAAAGAATGGATAAGCAGCATCTCCGCTGTCCACTCTCCCACCCCTTCAAGTTTTACTAATTCATTGATGATTTCTTTATCACTTAATAAATTTAAATTGTCAAGGTTTATACGTTTATTTACAGCTGCTTTTGCGATATTTTTTATATATTTGGCTTTTCTCATTGTCATCCCACATAGCTGGATGTTTTCGATATCTTGTTTGCTGATAGTTTCCGGAGTTATCCTGCCAACTTGCTCTATTAATCGATTTTTTACCGTAAAAGCCGCTTTAGTAGATATTTGTTGACT
>DNNJ01000358.1:3148-6917 GCA_003487955.1 Clostridiales bacterium
ATATCGCTGTTGACACATCATTAATAAATAATTTATCGGAGGAACAAAAATCTGAATTATTAAAAGAAATTGAAAAGTATGGATACATAGTACTTGATATGACATTTGATAAGCTTGAAGAACAAGGTTATATTGAGGAGCTGTATTTTAAAGAAGGAATATTATTTAATATAGAAGATAAACCAATGAGCGGAAATGCAATTCTTATGAATGTTTCAAAATGGCGCTCAGGTCTTGGAGCTATCGGTTATAATGATTTGAAGGTTGAATATAAAAACGGAAATTGGAAAATTACAAAGACAGAAAGTGCTTGGATAAGTTAGTCGCTCGCATAAAAATAAATTTTCATATTAAACCTCCATTAACCTGTTTAACGATACTCAACTCTACAGGAAGTTTCCTAATGAGGATATGCTATTTCTGCTGCGGTCCATAAAATAATCAATAGACCAATGAGTATAGCAAGCAATGTCAAAACAGATCTGTCTTTATTTTTCACAATTGATATAATTCCCAGTATAAAACCAATAACCCCTATAACTGCAAGTATAGGTGTAGGCAGAGGAAGTCGGATAAGCATAGCTAAAGCCGATAATTTTATTGCCATTAATGCGATAAAAAATATGGTTAAAATTGCTGCCCATTTCCCCGCTTTCGTTTTAGAATAAAGCTGCATTTTCATTATTTTTCCTCCTTTTACTGATTCTTATCAAATTTTTTTACTGTATTTTCTTTTCTATTTCTCCAGTTAATAAGAAATAGAATGCCAATAATAAATGCAGGCCCGGCAATTGTAATGTTCCATGATATGCCAATATACCATGGCAAGCCCGAATTAGTAACATTATATATTACTAATCCGACATACAGAAGACCTGCCCCTAAATATGTAACTGCACCTACGATTTCTTTCTTCCAAGCTATTACCAGCAGAATTATCAAAATTATGGATGGAATATTGTGTATGAGAAATGCCAATGCAATTTCTCCCGCACTTCTTCCCGATTCAAAAACATCAAAAGAAAACATAGTCAAAAAACAAATGAATAAAATCGACAATACTCTCGGTGTCCAATACAATATTTTTGAATTTTTCATTTTAATCTACTCCCTCCATATTATATGTAATATTTACCCATAAATGCATCTCAAAAGTCAAGAATAAAACGCTTTAATGCCTAAATTTCCGGTCAATTAAAGCGTTTATTTCTCAAAATAATACCTCCTAAATAGTTATTATTATAATTAAATTTGATATAAATATATCACTCTAATATAGCTGTGTCAATTTATTTTCCGTACTTGTGATATATTTGATAAATGACTTTAAAACACTTCAACTAACTTTTACGACAATCCCTTCTACATAATAGTTTTCTATACAAAAATCCTCCCAATAAGGTTTACAAGGAGGATTAATTTTTTTTATTATCCCTATTAAGTTGAATATCAAATAGTACTGAATTTTTGCAATAATCTTAAAAAGTGACTTGCCTCTCTTATTGTATGATCACCAAGCAAAGGTATAATAATAGATTTGATTTTACATTGAAGTATACCCTCTGTTCCTGCTCTTTTAAATTCGCGAATCTCTTTTGTTGCGTTTAAACTTTGACGAGTAACTGTTTGTAAATTTTCAACACGGTTTTGCACTTCTCTTGAATCTGCTGTAAGTTGATCAAAGGTATTTCCAAACATATTAGCAGTATTAAACAGCTCTACTTCTGTAGGATCTAAAAGTCCTCTTATGAATTTTGCATGTTCTGCCATTATTCGATTCCAGAATAGCTCTTCTTCCATTGCTTCTCTTCCGGCATCTATACTTTCTCTGTTTTGAAATCTCTGTAAGGTTCTTACATATAGCTTTGCTTCTCTCATTATATGATCGATTAATAATGGATAATTCATAGTGAACATTTTACACGTTAATACGTTATTTAATATATTTGATTTAAATTGAATTAACGCATTTGTAAGTGCAATAACTCTTTCATTAATGCAATATACCTTTTCTTCAAGCATTGGATTTAAGGCCATTTCATTTATGCTCATTATTCTAAATTCTTCTTCGGTAAGCTGTGTAGGAATCCGTACTCCTGTAAAGTTTGATGTGGCAATTTCAGCGTCAAGTGTATATGGTGTAACTACCTCTCCTGATTGAAGTACATCTTGACTAACAGCACCATTTGACAGGTAAATCACTTCTCTAAGCAGCCTGTCATATTCCATTCGAAAATCATTAGCACGTTCTATATATCCTTCATCTATTGGTGTAAAAGCTACCTGTAGAAAAAACGAATGTTCTTTCATAATTCTTAAAAAGAAAAGATGTGTTTCTAATGACAAGCGTATAAAATCTCTTGTAGAAAGCATATAAAACCTCCTGATATTATTATTATATACATAATATGCAGGAGTTAACATACTGTTAATTGGCGGCATATTCCCATCGCTTGCAGAAACGGTTACTGTTGATTATTTTTGCAATCATTTGTATAATATTTATAGCTTATTCAATCTGCTAACAAGGCATGGAGTGGTGAATTTAAAATCATATTATGGAGGAAAATAATGAAAAATATTAATGTAGGGATGATTGGATTCGGTTATATGGGAAAGATGCATACAATGTGCTATGATAATATAAAATACTATTATAATACGGACGTGAATATTAATATGTATGCTGTTTCAAACACAAGTAAAGCTAACTTTCCTATAAAATTCGAAAAAGTATATTCAGATTACCAGGGCTTAATAAATGATGAAAATGTAGATGTTATAGACATTTGTGTACCAAATTTTTTACATAAAGAGGTTTTAATTGAAGCAATTAAAGCCAATAAGCATATATATTGTGAGAAACCTTTAGCTGTTGATATTGAATCAGCACACGAAGTAATGGAAGCATATAAAAAATATAATTTTAATAAAACAAGCAGAATTACTTTTGAATACAGATTTGTACCTGCTATCATGAGGGCAAAACAAATGATAGATGAAGGTAAAATAGGCAAGATAATACACTTTAATTTTAAGTATTACGGAAGTGAATTTATAGATCCTAATCGGCCTATAAGCTGGCAGTCAACAAAAGAAAAATCCGGCGGCGGCGTTTTGTACGCGTTAGGAACACATGCAATTGACTTAATACACTACTTGATTGGAGATATTGACGAAGTATATGCAGATAAAAGAACACATTTCAAGAAAAGACCTTTGTCAGGCACAGACAAAATAATAGATGTAGGAATTGAAGATATACTTAATATTCAGCTTTATAGCGGTGAAATAATGGGAACATTGCTTCTTTCTCAGGTAGCCGCCGGTTCAGGTATAGATTTAACCTTTGAAATATACGGAGAAACCGGAGCGATTAAATTTGCTCATGAAAATCCTAACGTCATATACTATTTTAATAATGATGACGAGAAATCTCCGATAGGCGGTCTAAGCGGTTTTAAGGCTATAGAAACAACTCAAAAATATGGAGGAGCTGCTTCTTTTCCACCTCCAAGGGTAAATATTGCATGGACAAGATATCATATTGCGAGCATATATGATTTTATTGATGCTGTTTGTAAGGACAGAAAGGCGTACCCTGATATAGAAGACGGATATAAGGTACAGCTAGTAACTGATGCAATATATAGGTCAGCAGAAGAAAAAAAATCAATTATGGTTAGATAATAAGAGATAGATTACGCAGTCTCATTCACAAATATATTTGCTCCTTGCGTCGCATGTATTTGGAATTCGTTGCGAATGA
>DNNJ01000358.1:7174-14372 GCA_003487955.1 Clostridiales bacterium
GCGAATGACCTACCATCCATTTTCATGAAAAAGCCCTGTATTAGTGAATCTTCACTTTCATACAGGGCTATTTCTTAGGGACAGTTAATCATTATTCTTCGGCAACCGCTGATTGTGCTGCAAGACGTCCAAATACAACTGTATCTGTTACTGCATTACCGCCTAATCTGTTACCGCCGTGGATTCCTCCTGTTACTTCACCTCCGGCATATAATCCGGGGATAGGTTCTCCGTTAGTGTCTAATACACGAGCCATTGTATCGATGCGTAATCCTCCCATAGTGTGGTGCAATGCAGGTACACGTGGAATTGCATAGAAGGGTCCTGTTTCCATTTTCAAATTCAATAATGTTCTTCCAAACGGATCATTTTTAGTATCAACTGCTTCGTTATATTCAGCTATGGTCTGTACGAGATTTTCAGCCGGTGCTCCTATTTCCGCAGCAAGTTCTTCCAAAGTTTCTCCTTGTTTCCAATCATATGCACCAATATCCAATAATTCTTTCATCGGAATGCCGTCAATGTTCAATTGGGTAGCCGGATTATTTAATGATTCTGCACTATGGAGCATATACATCATGCCGCCTTCTTGGGCAAAAACTGCGGAACTGATTACGTCGCGACGAGCATCTTCTGCAACAAATCTCTTGCCTTCTTGATTAACGAAAACCGTTACTTCTGCTGAAACATTAAACACTCCCGATAACAGTCCTGTCCTTGGCTGCCCTAAATATAAGAACTGCATCTGGTCCATATCAACAACATCTGCTCCCACTTCTTGAGCCATACGGATTCCATCTCCTCGAATGCTGTCCATATTCGTTGATACGGATCTCTCATCTAATAATGGCCATTTTTCTGCATTTTTATATTGCATTACCATTTCTGCATTCTTAGAAAAACCGCCTGTTGCAATGATGACACCTTTATTTGCTTTTACGGTTAATTCAGAGCCGTCGTAATTAGTTGCCTTAACACCGACAACACGTCCGTCTTCTTCAATTAAGCTTTCACCTTTTGTCTCATATAGGATTTCAACTTTATCCATCTTGGAAATGTGATCCAAGTAGGTGCTGATTATTCCTGAGCCTAACGGTGCAGTTGTATTGTGTGAACGTGGATGTAAAGCACCCGGTGCTTGAATAACCTCCGGATCAAATACATTTCCTAATTCTTTCAGCCAATTCAATCCGTCAAGGGCATTAAATGCTAAAATCCTAACAAGGTCAGGATTTGCAATATTGTCTCCGCCCGCCAAGGTTTGCTCCATAAACTTTTCAGGTGAGTCTTCAATGCCTTGTTTTCCTTGCAATTCAGGTTCCGGTGAATTATAAACACCGCCGCTTACCAATAGGTTACCTCCGGCAACTCCGTTAGTTTCAAGAACTATTACGGACGCATCTGCTTGTCCGGCTGTAACTGCAGCTGCCAAACCTGTTCCGCCTGCTCCTATGATGACTATGTCTGCTTCACGTTCCGGTTTAAGGTCACGAGCAATTTTATATTCTTCTGCAAATTGTTCCTTTGTTGCTCCCGCTTCTTCTAATGCTTTTCGCACCATCGCCATCAAGCCTGCTGAGGATATAGTAGCTCCTGAAACTGCTTCCACGTTGGTGCTCTGCCCTTCTATAATACGGTCAGAAACAAGTTTCATTGCAATTTTTCCGGTACCGGGTGTTTCATAATCTTTTAAAACTTCAATATCATCAATTTTGCCATCCTTGATGGTTACCTTTACGCTCATTTTACCGCCAAATCCCACACCTTCTACTTCGTAGGTGCCTGATTTAATCCCTTCTCCATCACCTGCAGGTGGAGTTTCTCCTGCAGGCGGTGCCGGCGGAGTATCCGTAGCAGGTTGCGTACATGCTGCCATTGATGCAAGCATCATTAAAGCAAGCAATAATGAAATTAATTTTGTCATTTTTGATTTTTTCATACTTCCCTCCATTTAGTTTAATAGTTTAATAGTTAAATGTTCTTTATAAAATTTTATCAAACATTATATTAATATATAGCATTTTTTATGCCAAAGTATAAATGCTTATATGTTACGGTTTTTTATCTTATTAGTGTCACACCTATTGTAACATTGTAACAGCTGTCACTTGGGTATATGTAACAATAAAAAGGCTGCCTTTAATCAGCAGCTTTTTTTATAAGTTATATTCTTTAATTTTTCTGTATAATGTCATCCGTGAAACCTTCAAACGGCGTGCGGCAAGGCTTTTATTGCCGCCGCATTCTTTAATGACTTGTTTTATTATATCTGATGTCAGTTGTCTTGCCTCTATTTCTGATTGAGGTTCTGAATGCTGTGTTTCTTGTTTTTTTTCGGGTATGAAAAGTTCGTTTGATGTAATAATTGAATTTTTGCTAAGCAAAACCGCCCGATTAATAACACTTTTTAATTCACGTATATTACCCGGCCATGAATATCCCATCAACACTTCAGTAGCATCCATTGACAGTTTGAGCTCATAAGATTTTAGTTTCAGAAAATGTTCAGCAAGCAATATGATATCATCACCACGTTCTCGTAATAATGGAAGATGAAGCTCTACAGAATTTAGTCTGTAATAAAGGTCTTTACGAAAATTCCCGATTTCAACTTCATGCTTTATATCCTTATTAGTAGCACATATTATACGTAAGTTAACCGGTATGGCTTTATTTGAGCCTACCCGGGTAATTGTACCTTCCTCCAATACTCTAAGAAGGTAAATCTGCATATCAATAGGCATTTCACATATTTCATCAAGAAACAGAGTGCCTCCGCTTGATGCCTCAATTTTACCCATTCTTCCGCCTTTTTGAGTGCCTGTAAAAGCTCCTTCAACATGTCCAAATAATTCCGAAGATATTAATTCTTTAGGTATTGCACCACAATTTACAGGTAGAAAGATTTTTTCTTTTCGGTTGCTGTTATTATGAATAGCTCGAGCTAATACTTCTTTACCTGTTCCTGTTTCCCCTGTTATCAATATAGGCATGTCCGAATCAGAAAATTTGTCAGCTAAATTAATCACTTGATTAAATGATGGACTTTCACCTATAATACATTTAAACTCATTGCAATCATTCAACAATTTAGCATAGTTTGCTTGATTATGATTTTCTTTTTGGAAGTATACTATTGCTCCTATAACATAATTACCTATACCCCAAGGTATAATTGTAACAATATACCTTTGATCTGTTTTG
Source organism: Clostridiales bacterium (assembly GCA_003487955.1). Lineage (GTDB taxonomy): Bacteria > Bacillota > Clostridia > Tissierellales > Sedimentibacteraceae > Sedimentibacter. The sequence goes on from DNNJ01000358.1 coordinate 10,379, forward strand.
CGATTGATTGTTTTATATGTATTATCAAACAATTCTTCAAATCGCGAGTATTTTGGAAACACAAAAAAGTCTTCTATTTTATCTCCAACCTTAACATTAAATATTTGTGCCGAGCTATTTAATTTATTTATTTCACCGTCAAGCTTGCAAATCATACAAGGCTGTTCATTTGTTTCAAACAAACGTTCCAATAATGATATTGATTCTTCTTGAAAATGATATTCAATTGCCTTTTCTATTTTTTGAGCTTCGCTGATAGTCCAATTAAGAGTATGTGCCGGAACAATATTTTTGTGTGTTGAAATAGTCAATACCCCAAGAATAATTCTGGAAGAGGGTTCCCTTATAAGAGCAGATGAACAGTTTAGTGTGTGTGCCATTTTACAATAATGTTCAGTTGCGTAAATTTGTATGGGTTTGTTTGTATACAAAGAAGTCCCTATGCCGTTAGTACCGCAATCGTTTTCAGTCCAGCCGGCTCCCAACACATAATTAATACTGTTAAACTTTTCTTGCATAGCTTTTCCGGAACTGATACTCAAAACAATACCATTTTCATTGCTAAAAGAAACCGACATTTTTTCATCGTGGAATGTTTTAAATATATTATCTAAATATGAGCCTATAATCTTGTATAAATCAAGCTGTTTTTCTTTATCGGCAATAACCTCATATTCATCCAATTTCATAGGGGCTTTTTCCAGATTGTAAGGAACCCCCATTTCCATAGACCTTTTCCATGATTCTAAGATGGGTTTACGGGGCATATCAAAATCAGGGATAATCTCACCGCCAATGAAATGTCCCCAAGCTGATTCTATTCTCTTTAATGTTGATTCATAATTTTGAGCTGAAAGGAATGGAAAATCATCCTCTTTAAGCATAGGTTTGTCACCTGCATCACTTATTTTTATTATGAAATATAATTTATTATACGATTTTTTTGTGTTTCTGTCAATATGGCTTAGATGTCTGTGCAGACGGTCAGAATGACAGGGCTGACGCCCTAATTATTGAATGAGTGAACAGTATTGCGGGCGAAGTATGTATTTAAGCTAATTTGGAATTTTCGGCTGTTCTATTGCTCCATTTTGTGCATCTGTCGCCGAAATACCCGATAATATTATTATTTTCATAAATTTTCACAACTTCGCATTTATTTGGACATCCTTCACAATCAAAGCTTCTTGAAAATATATTGTTATCGGCAAGCTTTAAACCTCTGAAATTTGTTTTGCCGGTCTTTTTTACTTTTTCACTTGCAATAATTGCCGCTCCTATTGCTCCCATCATACTAAAGTTTTCGGGAACAAATATTTCAAATCCTAATTCATTCTCAAAAGCTTTTTTCATACCTTTGTTTGCTGCAACTCCTCCTTGAAATAAAACTTTCGGAAGAATTGTTTTACCTTTTCCTATATTGTTTAAATAGTTTCTTACAAGGGCATCGCAAAGTCCCCTGATTATTTCTGCATGGTTGTAACCAAGCTGCTGCTTATGTATCATGTCTGATTCTGCAAATACGGCACACCTGCCTGCAATTCTAACAGTGGAGCTGGCCTTCATTGCATAATCACCGAATTCTTCAATAGGAATTTCAAGTCTTTCTGCCTGACGGTCTAAAAATGAGCCGGTGCCGGCGGCACAAACAGTATTCATGGCAAAGTCGCTGACTATTCCATTATTTATAATAATTATTTTTGAATCTTGTCCTCCTATTTCAATTATGGTTTTCACATCCTTGTCAATTTCAAGTGCTGCTGTTGCATGGGTAGTTATTTCATTTTTTGCGGTATCTGCACCGATAATTGCTGAAGCAATCATTCTTCCGCTGCCTGTAGTCCCTGCTGCGTAAATTTTCGAATCTTCATATTTGTTTTTAAGAATTTTAAATCCTTCCTGCACTGCTTTAATTGGGTTGCCTTTTGTTCTTAAATATATTTTTTCAACAACGTTGTATTCTTTATCAATAAGAACAATATCTGTACTGACTGAGCCTACATCAACTCCCATATAATACATTGTCACGTCTCCTTTCCAATAAATCAATGAATGCTTCAACTCTTGTTATATAACCTGCCTCTCCTGTCATATCATCCACAACCAATGACATTATCGGGAATTTATAATCCCTTGATATAGAAGGCAGTATTGACTTTGATACTATTTCAGGCATACAGCCCATGGGGAATATTTGAATAGCTCCATCAAAACCTTCTTTATATGAAAGAATTGCCTCTCCTATGCACTCTCTGGCGTGACCGCCTATTTCCATAGATAAGTATTTATGTGATGCTTTTTTTATATTAAGTGAATTTAATTTTACGGGACTTAATGCCATATTTTTTAACCACCAGGTAGGAGTCATACCTCTTTTGCTGGATACACCGTAATCCATTAATTTGTCTTCGATATAAAAGTTTGAATATGGCTCTATAACCGTATAGATTTCGCCTATTATAGCTATTTTTACAGGGTCTTTATTTATATCCACTGAAATATATTTCAGTTTATTTTTGTATTTTTTTATTATTGACAGCATTTCATCCGGGTTTGAACATTTCAATGCTTCCTTTTTACATTCATGCAAAAGTCTTTTACATTCACCTTTGTTTCTTTCATACCCTGCTAAATAATGAGAAAGTGCTTCAGTTTCATCTAATAAATGCATTGCGTGAATTGCGTTTTTTGCTGCTTTATATTTTTCAAGCTTACTTTTTGTGCTTGTGGAGCCTATTTTATTAAGTCTTCTAAGAAGTTCTTGAATTCCAATATCCTTAGGCATATCTAAAACTATGAAATTCAGATCATAACCCAAGCTTTTCATTAAATTCATCTGAAGCTCGCAGTATTCTCCAAAACGGCAGGGACCGCAGCTTCCTGTCAGTATTATCGTGTCAGCGCCTTGTTCAATTGCTTGAATGTAATTGCCAATCATTATTTTAAATGGAAGGCAAATTTCTTCAGGTGAGTATTTTGTACCGATATTTAAAGCCTCAGTACTGTTTTGAGGCGGAATTATATAATCGATTCCTAATCCGTCAAACAATGCCTTAACTGCAATATAAATATTACCCATGTGTGGAAAGGTTGCTTTCATTGAATAATCTCCTTTCAAGCATATCCTTGAATGCTTCAAGCCTTGTATTGAGCCCCGCTTCCCCTGTATGCTCATCAAGTTTTAATATTAAAAATGGAAATTCCGGTACACTGTCTTTAATAAGTTCAATAATTACTGAATCTGTACCGCAGTTAAATGATGATACATAAATTATTCCATCTGCTTTTTTTTCTTTTACTGCATTTACGGCAAACCCGAAATTTTCTCTTACAAAGGTCCAAAATGGTCTTTTATATAAATTTTCTGCTTCTTTTTGCAAAATGTCTTCCCCTGTAAACTCAGCTGTTATTATTCCCATTCCAAGCTCATTTATTTTTTTTACCAAATTCATATTTAAAAAACTGTCATAAATATTGTATGGATGGCCTGTCAATGCAATATTTATTTCATACCCTGAATCATTGATGCCTATTTCATGATTTTTTTGTACATTTAATGCATTAATAAATGCTCTTTTTATTTCGTAATTATTTTTCCTTAAGAATTTCCCTGATGTTTTTGCCCAGCAATAAAGCTTTTTCTTAGATGTGGCATAAATTGGCTCTGTAATAGTTACAGGCAGCTTATCAAAACTGTTGATAACCATTTCAGGCAGACCGCAAAATTTAGGACATATGTATTCGTTTTTCCACAATTGCATAATCCTCGGAATTACAAGTACATCACATTTATCCTTTATTGAATATACGTGCCCGTGGAAGACTTTAACAGGCAGACAGGCATCATCTACGCAATATTTTACTCCCGCATCCAAAATATTTCTATTTGTATCCTCAGATACTATAATTTCAGCTCCTAATTCGCTGAAAAACGTAACTAAAAAAGGATGGTATTTGCAATACATCAATCCTTTAGGTATTCCAACCTTCATAA
>DNNJ01000258.1 GCA_003487955.1 Clostridiales bacterium
TGAAACAGGAATTCCGCTTTTCATTGGTATTATGGAGAATCCCACAAATAAATAGGCACTCCGGGGACGGACCTTGAAAGATATAAATGTTTAATTAAGCTGTTGGGCGCGATAAAGTTCAGCAGTTTTTTTTGTTGACGCTTTTATTTTATTGAAATGTCGTTTACATGTGGTATAATTAATTTTAAACATATGAATTAACTATGCAGCACATACTAATTGGAGGAAAACTGATGCTTGCAGATATTTTGATTAAAAACGGAAGATGCATAACCATGAATGACAAAGAAATTAAAGATTGGGTTGCTATTGAAAAAGACAGGATAATTGCAGCGGGAAACGGCTCCGAATATGAATCTGTAGTAGGTAATGAAACGGTGATTTTTGATGTAAATGGGAATACGGTGCTTCCCGGATTTATTGACAGTCATTTTCATGTTGTACAGACTGCACTGGATTCTGTCAGCATAGATTTGAGTCAGGTGAAAACTCATGAAGAAGTTGGCGAAAAAATTAAAGAAGCTTCCAAGTTTTTCATGGGAGATTATATTCGTGGAATCCGTATTTCTGAAGGACAATTCAAAGAAAAAAAATACCCGGGGAGAGTGCTTATAGACAAATACTGTAATGATGTGCCTGTCGTGCTTAATTCTTCAGAATACCAGGAGAGCATTCTTAATACTTATGCCATGCTGTATTTCAAAATACCGTTTACAGCTGAAGGCATTGATATGGATGAAAAACAGATGCCTACCGGAATTTTCAGGAAACAAGCAAATGCAGTTCTGAGAACAAATATACTGAAAAACATATCCAAAGCTACTAGAAAGGTTGCCATTTCTGAAATAATGTCAACTCTGCTGATGAATGGAATTACTACTTTAAATGCTATGGAAGGCGGATTTATGTACTGCGACAAAGATGCAGAGTTTATTTTTGAGCATGGAAGTGAATTCCCTATAGATATGGTTCTTTTCTATCAGACAATGGATATAGAAAAAATTAAAGCAATGGGACTTAACAGAACCGGCGGAAGCCTTTACATTGATGGCACTTTTGGTGCAAGGACTGCAGCCCTTTCCTTTGAATATGCAGATTGCCCGGGAACAATGGGCAGCCTTCTCTTGTCACAGCAGGAGCTAAATGATTTTGTAATACAATGCTATAAAAACAATTTGCAGTTATCATTGTATACAATCGGTGACAGGGCTATAGAATCGGCTCTTAATGCTCATGAAAATGCACTGTATCAAACAGGTATAACAGGGCTTCGTCACAGATTAGAACATGCTGAATTGATTAATGACAGGCAGATTAAAAGAGTAAAGGAGCTAAATATTATTCTTTCCATGCAGCCGTCATATGAAACATATTGGGGCGGACGGGGGAAAATGTATGAACAAAGGTTAGGAGATAATTACAAACGGACTAATCCTTTTAGGAGGATAATCGATAAGGGTGTTGTTATATGTGGAGGTTCAGACAGCGATGTTACAGAGCCAAAACCCCTTTTGGGAATTCACTCAGCTGTAAACCATCCGGTAGAGGAGCACCGGGTAAATATATATGAAGCATTGAAAATGTTCACTTGCAATGGTGCATATGGTATTTTTGAAGAAAATAATAAAGGTACTTTAGAAGCAGGCAAATTAGCTGATATTGTTATTCTTGACAAAGACATCCTTTCGGTACCGCAAGCTCAAATTGATAAAATAAAAGTATCCGTAACTATTAAGTCAGGGGAAGTATTGTATAACAGTATTGGATAAATAATTATAAGGTAAAGGATATGTTGAATCTACAGTTTTTAGGGAAATCTAAAATTGAATATAATGGTAAAGATATAGAAGATCAGCTTGGAAACAAAGCTATTGCTTTAGTTTGTCTTCTTGTGTTAAATGAAAGAAGATATTTAAGCAGAGAAAAAATCATAGGCTATTTGTGGCCGGACAGCAACACCGATGCTGCAAAATACAATTTACGATATAATTTGTGGCTGATAAAGAAAAATATACAAGAAGATAAAAATAATAATTCATTTATAAAAGTGGACACCGAATGCTGCGGTATAAACGGTAAATATGAGTTTAATTGTGACATTATTGATATAATGAAATTCAAACCAAGCTGTCAAGATTCGGTAGAAAGCATGTTAAAGCTTAAAAGGCTGTTTCGAGGTGATTTATTGGAAGGTTGCTATTTCAATAAATGTGATGAATTTAATGATTTGATTATATATGAAAGAATAAATTTTGAACAGCGTAAGGTTAAAATACTGCACCGATTAGTAGAAGTTTACGAAAATGATAAAAGGTATGGGGATTGTATTGATGTATTAAATGAAATTTTAGAAATTGAACCTTATGATGAGAAAACGGCACTAAAACTCATGGATATTTACCAAAAGAGCGGGAAGCGAGCTGTTGCTATAAACTATTACAATGAATTCAGTTACATTTTATCATGCAGTCTTGGAATACATCCTACAAATGAACTTAGAAATAAATATAATGAAATTAAAATGTCTGTAGCAGATTGCGATGAAACAAAGAGCAATGAAGACAGTATTGTTAAAACTACAGATAATTCAGATATAAATATCATTTCTTATTGTATCAAGAACGTAGAATACTTTTGGATGTCTGATGTAATAGGAAAAATTGTAACCCTAGGCGTTGATAATTGTATTAATCAATTAAATAATAAACAACTGATGGATTTAGGTTATATCCAGAGTGATATTTTAAAATTCTGCAACGAAGACATTAATATAGTTGATTATAAAACTGAGGTAATTGATGTTCGTATTATCAATTCCTTTATAAAATTACTGCAAACTGTCTGCAATGAAAGAAGTATGAATATCACAATTTTTAACAGTTCTGATATGGACGAAATTTCTGCAAATGTTGTTGATTATTTAAAAAGAATTCAAATAGGAGGATTAAGAATTATTGAAGAATAGTCGCTTGTATTCACTCTATTACATTTTTGATTTAATAAATATATTCTTAATCATTTTCATATTTAAATTTGCAATTGCAAGACCTGTTAAAATAACAATGAATCCTGTCCACTGTAATGGTGACAGCTGCTCTGTAAGAACAATCCTTGCTGACAATAATGCCACTATGGGAACCATAAGGGGAATTGGCGTAACCATGTTCAGGGGGTAGGCTGCTATCAATATGCTCCAAATACCATATCCAATTAAAGTTGCACCATAAGCTAAATAAAGTACTGCAAATATTGAAGTACCGCTTAAGTTTTTCAATATACCGAGAAGGGTTTCCGGTGTGTCTAACATGAGTGCCAGCCCCAACATCGGAATTGGGGGAATCAATCCTGACCAAACAACCATACTTACCATATTCAACTTTTCACCCTTTGTAGCTGCCTTGTCAGAAGCAATTCTTGCAATTATATTAGAAACAGCCCAAAATGTAGGAGCTGCTATCATCAGAATAAATGCTAAGACAGGCACATTATTTATATTGTTTCCGATAGAAGCCATTGCTATAAATATCAATCCTATTGCTGACACTATAAATCCAATTATTTGCTTTGCATTTAATTTTTCGTTTAAAAATATCATTGCTAAAACAGGCGATATAAAAGCTTGGGTTTGAAGTACAATGGAAGCTATGCCTGCGGGCATTCCTATTTGCATTGCATAAAACAAGCATGAAAACTGCCCCACACCCACTGTAAGCCCATATAATATAATATATTTCAATTCAGTTTTTGGTTTTTTTATAAAAAATATTGCCGGAAATGTTGAAAGCAAGTATCGCAATGTAACTAAAAGCATTGACGGAACTCCGCTTAAACCTAATTTAATAACGGTAAAATTCACACCCCACAAAATTACTAACAACACCGACAGCATTATATCCTTTTTCTTCATTTAAGACTCCTAATTTAATATTCCTTAGATTATAGCACATATTATACAATTTGGTATATAATTTATTATTTAACTTAAAACTTTTTTAGAGCTGCAAAAAAAGATTATTCCGACGGAATAATCTTTTATAAGTTGATAGAGCTTCAGCATTAATAGCCGTTTAATACCCTGACAATAAAGCTGTCTGCAGGCAGTATCAGTGTTTTTTCACCCTTCATTGTAATCTTAAGGGCTTCTAAGCTTCTGATGAATTCGTAATAATCCATTCTGTCTTCCGTAGAATAAGCTTCAGCAATAATTTTCATATATTCGCTTTCGCCTTGCCCCTTTAATTCTTCTGCAGCTGCAGATGCTTTTGATAACAGTATTCCTACTTCCTTATCTGTTTCATTAACTACCTTGCTCGCTTCCAAGTTGCCTTCTGCTCTGAAGCTTTCAGCCATTTGTGTTCTTTCTGAAATCATTCTGCTAAATACGGCGGATTCGTTGTCCTTTGGAAGGTCTAATCTTTTAATTTCAACCGCTACCGTAGACACACCGTAGTTTTTAAGCTGGGCATTAACCAATTCGGTTATTTTATCATTAACGTCGTCAATGGAGCTGTTGTCTGAGTTAATAATAGCAGTCTGGTCCATTGTTCCCAATGTGTTTTTAACTGCATTGTATACTACTGCATCGATACGGTTTTCCATTTCAGATATCCTTGATACTGTTCTCATGAATGTATAGGGGTCGTCTATCTGCCATACTGTAAAATTATCTACTACCAATGTTTTTTTATCACCGGTAAGTACTTCTGACGGAGGTATGTCATACATCATTCTATACTGAGGTATTTTCTCTATTTTATCAAATAAGGGGAACTTGAAATGCAGTCCTGCAGTATCTTGAATTTTAACAAATTTTGAAAATCTGGTTACATAGGCATATTCATTTTCTCTGACTATATAGGCTGTGTTGGTAATTGATATTACCAGTACAATGAATATTATTAATTTTAAAAAAGATCCTAATTTACTTTTCTTTTTAGTTTCCTGCATTAATTTTCACCCCCGTTGTTTGAATTTGTATTAAAGCTTTCCAAAGGTAATAATTTTTGAACTCCGCCTTCTGAGGAATCAATATATACTTTTACGCCGGGCAGTATTTCTTCTATTGATTCCAAATACATTCTTGTTCTGGTTATATCCTTATTTTTGGCATATTCTGTATACATTGCATTGAATCTTGCCACGTCACCTTTTGCTTCATTGATTTTGGATTCTCTGTAAGATTCCGCTTCCCTTATTAATTTATCCGCATTGCTTTCAGCTGCAGGCAGGGTTTTATTTTTGTATGCCAAAGCTTCATTTATCCTTGTTTCCTTTTCCTGCTTTGCTGTTTCAACTTCTTTAAATGCCTGTATTACCTCTTGAGTAGGGGGCTCACTGTCTTGAATTTTAACATCAAGAAGCTGAATTCCTAAATCATAGTTCTCAAGCTTGCTGACTATTTTTTCCTTTATTTCTGCTTGAATTATTGATTTTTCCGTTGTTAAAACACCATCTACATTTTTTGAGCCGATTATGCTTCTTGCTGATGACTGTGACACCATTTTTAAAATCTGTGCCGGCTCATCTGAATTAAATAAGAATTTAACAGGGTCAGAAATTTTCCATTCAATAAAGAAGTCTATGTTTACAATATTAAAGTCTCCTGTTATCATTTTCGCTTCATCTGCTATTGATGCAGATGAATAGCTGTTGGACTCACTGTCGCTTGCGTAGCCCATCTGTAATTTTTGTGTTTTATTTACCGCTACTTTTGTTACTGCCTGTATAGGATAGGGCAGTTTAAAATGCAGTCCTGCCGATTCAACACTTGTAACTTTGCCAAGGGTTGTTACAACTGCCTGTTCTGTTTCCTCTACCGTATATTGACAAGACAATATTACACCTGCTGCAATAAGCAATACAGGCAGAATTAACAAAAACTTAAATTTTCCGGGCTTTGAAGAAGGTTTTTTCTCTGTCTGAAAGCCTTGATTATAAAAATCCTGACTTTGAAAATCACTAGGTTTCTTTACCATCTTTAATAAATTATTAAAAAGATTTCTCAAATTCATATCTGCTCCTTTTCTATAATTTCAATAATTATACCATGAGTGCATCGCCTAACCGGCTTGCTTCACACCAATACAATGAATGCATAAGGGCAAAGCCCTAAGATTTTGCTTCATTGTCTGTATTCATTATATCATATATGCTATTCGATAAAAAGGAAAAGTCTATATTATTTAATACAAAAAAGATGTAAAAATTAACAGAATATTTCATTATTTAAGATGGAATGTTAACTTTATGAATGAGCATTAACATTATACTTAGACAGAGGTAAATATGCAGCTTAAACAAAAGAAATTAAATTTAAACAAAACTGACGACGATATTAAACTATTGCTGTTAAATGAAATAAATAATCATATTTTGTTGGATGAACAGCCGTCAATATTTCTAAACTCTATAGTAAACACTAAAATATTTAAAGAGCATCCTTTTTATATGCTTTACAAACTAAAGGAAACTGAACAATCACCGGTTCATCATCCGGAAGGCAATGCTTGGAATCACACAATGTTAGTGGTTGATGAAGCAGCTAAGCTAAGAAATAAGAGCCGGGATGAAAAAGTATTTATGTGGGCAGCACTGCTCCATGATATAGGAAAAGCAGAAACAACTAAAAATAAAAAAGGAAAAATCACGGCCTATAACCATGAATCGGTGGGGGCTGGACTATGCGTAAAATTCTTGCAGGAATTTACAACAGACGATGAATTTATTATAAAGGTCAAAGGACTAGTCAGATGGCATATGCAGATACTTCATGTTGTAAAGAATATGCCTTTTGCCGATATTGAGTCTATGAGTGCAGATACTGATATAAATGAAGTTGCACTATTAGGTTTTTGTGACAGAATGGGAAGGACAAATGTAGACAGAGCAAAAGAAATAAATAATATTAAAATATTTCTTGAAAAGTGCATATGACAAGGGGACGGGGGAACTGTAATCTTTTTGTATGTGACAACACCCCCGTCCCCTTGACATAGGTTATTGACTAAATTAGGTACAAGCTGTATTATTATTTCATAACAAAATATACGAGGTGCATTATGCCCAATTTCACAGCCTTCTTGTCCTATGTTGTAATAACAACCTTTACACCGGGACCTAATAATATAATGGCGATGTCTAATGCAAGCAGATACGGATTTAAAAAGAGTATCAGATTTAATGCCGGAGTATTTTTCGGCTTTTTAATTATTATGGTATTAAGCAGTTTTTTAAGTGTAACATTATATAGTTTAATTCCATCAATAAAGCCTGTCATGACTTTTATTGGAGCTTCCTATATATTATGGCTTGCTTGGAAAATATATAAAAGCAAGTCGCATACTGAAGATGAAAACAAGGCAACCAATACTTTTACTGCCGGAATTCTTTTGCAGTTTGTCAACGTAAAAGTTATTATATATTGTATTACTATAGTATCAACATTTATAGTTCCATATTATAATTCTGTTTTTGTATTAAGTATGTTTTCATTGTTTTTGGCATCTGTAAGTTTTTTATCCACATGCAGCTGGGCGATGTTCGGCTCAATATTTCAGAAATTCTTATTTAAAAACGAAAGAACTGTCAATATTATAATGGCGCTTTTGTTGGTATATACTGCCCTGTCATTTTATTTATGACAAGGTTATCTATTATTGGATACTGCACCAATGAAGATTTAGCTCATAATGACTTTGTAAGACATGACGGTTATTATTGGGAAGAATAAAGCATAAAACATCCCCTGTGTGTATATACTAACACATAGGGGGTGTTTCCTTTGAATCCAATTGAAGTACATTACAAAAACAGCTTTGCAGCAATTAAAATAGGAAATTTCTTGGCAGAGCATATGAATAATGCGGCAATAGTTTGTATCGGAACTGACAAATGCATCATAGACAGCTTGGGACCCTTAACAGGTACTTTACTGATGAAAGAAAATATCAAGGCTGATGTTTACGGCACCTTGGAAAGACCTGTTCACGCAATGAATATTAACGAGTATATAAAAAACTTAAGAAGCAAGAATTATGACTGCATCATAGCGGTGGATGCCTGCTTAAGCAATAAGAAGAATCAAGGAATTATAGAAATTAGAGAAGGCTCAATCACACCGGGAAAGGGTATAGGGAAATTCCTTCCTGAAATAGGGGATATATCAATAATAGGAATTGTAAATTCCAGCGATAAGGAATTTCATGATTTGGTTCAGGATACAAGGCTTTCACTTATTTATGATATGGCAGAAATAATCTGCGGAGGAGTATTAAATGCTTGCAGCATGAATATATCAGAAAGTTTTGATCAGGCTTCAATAAGCAGGGCTTAGGTGGGGGGACACACCTCTACTAATAAAAGGAAGAGGGACACACCTTTAAAATTGGGTGACCCTATGTGGATAGCTTTTAAAGGAATGTCCCTGTACTTAGTCTTTGGGGCAAGAGGAATGTCCCCGTATTTATGGGGATACACCAAGTACGGGGACATTTCAAATATAGGAATGTCCCCGAAAATATTAGTTCATTTATTTTAATGCATCTATGGCTGCTTTTAGCTGTATATCTTCTAAATTGCTTTCGATGTGTTTTATCAATGCGTTGTACAATGCATCCTGAGTAGCAAAATCAATAACTCCGTATGGATACAATAAATTGTCTTCCTGGAATTTCCTAACATGGTCAAAGGATAATATGTCGTAAACTCCGTCAGGCTGATTTATTTCATAACCTAATTCTATTAGTATCATTTCGGCTGCTAAAACATCGAGACTGACATTTCCTAATTCAGGTTTATTTTCATTACTGAACTTCGGGTATTTGGAAATATCTATTTTTTCGTTTTCTACTATAATATCAGGTGTTATTCCTATTTTATGTACAGGTATTCTGTCTACGGAAAAGTATTCCGCTGTAGTAAATTTCACCCCGATGCCGCCAATCAAAGGATATAGAGACTGAACGACACCTTTTCCGTAAGAAGTAGTGCCTACAATAATTCCTTCATTTTTGTATTTAACTGCACCTGCAAATATTTCTGTTGCGCTGGCGCTTCCTTCGTTTATCAATATGGCTATTTCATATTTTTGTTCTTTTAGTTTGCTTTCATAAATATCTTCTTTGCCTGCTGCATATTCCACATATACTACAGGTCCCTCTGTAACAAATAAATTTAACAAGTCAACTGCAGACTGCAATGTTCCGCCGCCGTTGTTACGCATGTCTATTACAATTTTTTCCACATTATTCTCATCAAACAGCTGCAGCTCTTTTTCTACAAGCTCTGCTGTGTTGTCGGAAAAACCGGTAACCTTTAGATATCCTATATTATCTTCTAATATTTTTGCTTCAACATTGTTTATTACTATGGCACTTCTCATTAAATCAAAGGTCAGGCTTTCCTTTCCTCGAAGAATCCCGATTTTAACAGGCGTTCCTTCTTCTCCCCTTATAAGAAGTGATGCCTGGCTTGAAGTGGCTCCTGTTATGTCATATCCGTCAACAGTTTTTATTATATCGCCTGCCTTGATGCCTGCTTCAATCGCAGGTGAGCCGGACAGAGGAGTCACTACAACAACTTGTCCGCTTATATCCATTATTTGAACGCCTATGCCGGAAAATTCTCCTGCTGTATCTTCCAGCAATGCTTGGTATTCCTTGGGTGTGTAGTAAGTGCTGTAGTCGTCCAAAACACTGAAGAATCCGTCATAAAGACCATTCATAATATCTTCTTGACTTACTTCGTACTGGTATTTGTCAAGTACAAAATATATTACCTTCTTCAAAAATTCTATATCTTCGCTGAATTTATCTTCATCGATTTCAAATGCCCATGCAGAAGTAAATGAAAATACTATCATTAAAACTGCAATCGACAAACTAATTCTTTTTTTCATAATGCACCTCGTTTTATCCTAGAATGAATGGGACATGTTTTGCTAACATTTATTAATTATAACATCAAGTATTGCTTCATCGGTATTATTCATGCCAATATTAGAAACCCGTGCTAAATTTTGTAT
>DNNJ01000376.1 GCA_003487955.1 Clostridiales bacterium
TTACCTCCCTATCTGCTCAATGCCCGCTAAAATATGCTTTCCTGCAGGTCCTGAACGCAAATTATTCAATTGTTTTACATAATCATTTTTTCTGTTTATAAAATCATCCGTCTTATACCCTATTTTTGCTGCAGCGCATAATCCTGCCAAAAACCCTTCAACCATGGCGGTACTTGCTTCTTCCACCCCGGTGGCATCCCCTGCAACAAATATATTTTCAACAGAAGTTTCATAGTTTTCATTTCTTACAGGAACAAGACCGCTTAACTGAGGAATATACTTCATCTCGCAGCCTCTCATGGCAAGAAGTTCATTAAGCGGTGTAAGACCTACGGAGATACACATTACATCAACATCAAAAGAAATTTCTGTGCCCTCTACGTAGTTAAATTTTTCATCAACTTTGCATATAACAACCTTTTGTAAAAACTCATAACCAATTGCTTCTTTTACAGTGTGGGAAGTCATTATGGGCACTCCCATCCTTCTTATTTTGGAAGCATGTACCAAGTATCCTCCTATCTTTGGCGCTGCATCAATTATTGCTTTTACTTCAACTCCAGCCTGCATAAGCTGATAGCTCACAATAAGTCCTATATTTCCTGCACCCACCATCAAGACTTTGTTTCCCGGCTTTACACCGTAAACATTCATCAGTGTCTGAACAGCTCCTGCTCCGTAAATTCCCGGCAAATCATTGTTTGGAAAACTTAAGAATTTCTCATAAGCTCCTGTTGCAACAATTACGGATTTAGGCCTGATTTTATAATAATTATCTTCCTTTTCCAAAACAGTTATAATTCCATCTTCATACATTCCCACTACTGTTGAGTCAGTTTTAATTTCAACATTTTCTTTATATTTAAGTAGTTCGTTTATCAATATTTCAGGTATGTCTATTCCCCTTGTCGATGCATATTGTTTTTCCGAACCAAAAAACATATGTGTTTGTTTTATAAGCTGACCGCCTAAGATTTTGTTTCTATCAATAATTAATACCTTGGAACCGCTTTTTGCAGCACTTACAGCAGCACAAAGACCTGCAGGGCCTCCGCCTATAATAACAATTTCTGCATGTTTCATACTATCACTCCCTTGCCCTGCTGTGTTTCTACTATCATTCCTTCCTCAAGCTCTGTAATACAGGTTTTGACATTTGCCAAACCATTTACAGTCATTAAACATGACGAGCAATTTCCTATTGCACAATAAAACCCTCTTGGTCTATGCAAAAACAAACTTTTTCCAAGAACCTTCACTCCCGCAGCATGTAAAGCAGCAGCAATTGTTTCTCCTTCATAGCCTTCCATTTCCTGCTTGTTAAAAATAAACTTTATTTTTTTTTCTTTATTAAATTTAAGAATGGGATGTTCTTCTATTCTCATGGATGCCTCCTGTCTAGTTTTGTTATATAGGGACGAACCTTAATAGGTATGGGGAAACACCTTGATAGAGGGTCACTCTTTGCAGGTCGTACTATCAAGGAATGTCCCCTATTATGTATGCGTTATGTAGAATAAGGCGAAAGAATGTCCCGTATGAATAGTAAGCAATAGTCATGCCAATTTTTGAAACCGAAGCTATTTAAATAATCCCTTGATTTCAATAAATATTATATTTATATAAATTCATATGTGCCAATTATTTGACATTCCGTCTGATTACTGACATCTTGTTTAGTTTCCGGCATTATGGGTAAAATATTTTTGGTTCTTACATCTTTTACTATAATTTAACATTAAAACATTTGACATTTTTTAAATTAAACATATAATAAATTTGTTAATAATATATATAGGTTCTTATTAAAATATGGAGGAAAAAAATGAAAATTATAATAGTCGGCGGAGGAAAAGTTGGCTATACATTGGCTCAACAATTATCAACCGAAGATCACGATATAACATTAGTAGACAATGATGCCGAAGTGTTGACACATGCAGATGAAACCCTTGATATTATGTGTATCAAGGGTAACGGAGCAAGTGCGGAAATATTAAAAAGTGCAGGCATAGATGAAACAGACATTTTATTGGCTGTCACCGACAGTGATGAATTAAATATGATTTGCTGCGTTATAGGGAAAAAATTAGGAGCAAAGCATACTGTTGCAAGAGTTAGAAACACTGATTATTCTGATGAATATAAAATGTTAAGAGAAGAACTTGAATTAAACTTGGTAATTAATCCTGAAATGGAAGCAGCAGCTGAAATAGCCCAAATGATTCAGTTCCCTTCTGCTGCAGATGTTGAAACATTTGCCAATAACTTAATTGAATTGGTTGAATTCAGAGTTTTGGCAACAGACCCCATAATTAATATAAACCTTATGGAGCTAAACAGGCATTTGCCTTCAAAGATATTGTTTTGTACAGTAATGAGGAATGAGGAGGTCTTTATACCAAAGGGAAATTTTGTATTTTTGCCGGATGATATAATACAGGTAATCGGTGAAAGAAACAGTATCTCAATATTTTTTAAATATTTAGGCAGAATTTCACATAAAGTTAAAAATGTAACAATAATAGGCGGAAGCAGAACAGCAATATATCTAACCTGGCTTTTAGAAGAAATGGGTTTGAATGTAAAAATAATTGAGCTTGACAAGGATAGATGCTTGCTGCTGAATGATGTACTCACTGAAACATTGATAATTCACGGAGATGGTACCGACCAGGAGGTTTTGGACAATGAAAATATTGAGTCGACAGATGTTATTGTAGCATTAACTGACAGAGACGAAGAGAATTTAATAAGCTCTCTATATGCTCATCAATGCGGTGTGCCCAAGGTAATCTTGAAAATAAACAGACAAAACTATTTCCCAATAGTGCAAAAATTAGGACTTGACAGCATAATAAGCCCTAAATTTATTACCGCAACCAATATTTTAAGATATATAAGGGCATTAGATAATACACAGGGGACGGCTGTTGAAAAACTGTACAGAATACTTGATAATAGGGCTGAAGTTGCGGAATTTACAGTAAAACATTCTCCTGATTTAACAAATATTAAATTGCAGGATTTAAACCTGAGAAAAGATGTATTAATAGCTGCAATTTTACGTAATAAAAAAATTATCATTCCTAATGGAAATGATGTGATTAAAGAACATGACAAGGTTATAGTGGTTACAAAGACCGGATTTTTAACCGACCTTATCGAAATATTGGCATAAGGTAAATATTGTAGTTTTAATCTATTGGAGGCAATTTGTGAAAGTAAAGATAGTACTTAAGGTGCTTGGAATAGTATTGTTTTGGGAAGCTTTATTAATGGTTCCTTCTTTGCTGATATCAATAATTGACAACTCGTATGAAATTAATGCTTTTGTTATAACCATTGCAGCAACGGCTGCAACAGGGATTCTGTTGTCAAGATTTAAATTCGGTAAACCGGAAATGCGAAAAAGAGAAGGCTATGCAGCAGTTGCACTAAGCTGGTTTGCAGTGTCCCTTTTTGGTGCTCTGCCCTTCTATTTAAGCGGCTCCATACCATCCTATATTGATGCATTGTTCGAAACAGTTTCCGGATTTACAACAACGGGATCAAGCATTGTGCGTGATGTTGAAATTATGCCCAGAGGACTGTTGTTTTGGAGAAGTTTTACTCACTGGATAGGCGGTATGGGTGTATTAGTATTTACAATGGCTTTGGTTCCATCTATCGGGGGGCACCCGGTGTTTTTAATGCGCGCTGAAAGCCCCGGTCCCTCACCGGGAAAATTAGTTCCTCGAATAGGAGAATCATCTAAAATTTTATATATAATTTATGCATTTATGACCGTCATTATTGTTATACTCTTAATAGCAGCAGGAATGCCTGTGTTCAATTCATTCATTTATGCCTTTGGAACCGCGGGAACCGGAGGCTTCGCTATGGATACCTTGAGTGTGGGAGCGTATAACAACCCTTGGATTGAATGGATAATTACAATAGGTATGTATTTATTCGGGGTAAACTTTACTCTATACTACCTTCTTATCAGAAAAGAATTTAAACATATTTTTAAGAATGAAGAATTCAGGCTCTACTGCTTTTACACAGTCTTAGGAGTAGCACTTGTTGTAATTAATGTAATGCATAGGTTTAATTATAACTTTTTTG
Source organism: Clostridiales bacterium (assembly GCA_003487955.1). GTDB lineage: Bacteria > Bacillota > Clostridia > Tissierellales > Sedimentibacteraceae > Sedimentibacter. Next base: position 4,111 of record DNNJ01000376.1, read on the forward strand.
AAGCATTAAGACATTCTGCTTTCACGGTTTCTACTTTGGTAACAACCACAGGATATGCAACAACGGATTTCAATTTGTGGCCTATGTTTTCAAAATCATTGCTTTTAACCTTAATGTTTTTTGGTGCATGCGCCGGCTCAACAGCAGGTGGTGTTAAATCAATAAGAATTTTAGTGCTTATTAAAACTTTGTATTATGAAATAAAGCATACAATTCATCCCCAGTCCGTACAAACAATCAAGGTTGACGGGAAGTCATTAGATGATGACGCTTTAAAAAGCATATTGATTTTCTTCTTTGCATATGTGGCAATTATAATACTGTCGGTTATTATTGTTTCCTTGGATGATTTTGATTTTATGACATCATTTTCAGCAGTAATAGCAACCATAAGCAATATAGGACCGGGTTTTGAAATTGCCGGACCTATGGGAAATTTCGCAGACTTTTCAGTTTTAAGCAAGAGCATATTTATTGCTGATATGATACTTGGAAGGTTGGAAATATTACCGGTAATAATTTTGTTCTCACCGGTAATTTGGAGAAGAAACTAATTGTAATATAAATCATTGCCTCTCATAAATTTAAATATAGTACGGGGACATTCCTTCATGGACTTTCTTCACCGGCTTACCTGCCATGAAGGTGTGTCCCCATTCCTTAATTTTTTGTAATAAAAACACCTGCCTGTCATAAATTTAATTATAAGTATATAGAGAGGTATGGGTATGGAAAAAATTTTAAAAAAGCTCAATTTTATATTTGCTGTTGCAATAATAATTATAATGCTAACGAGTATTCTTTTAAACATAACAAGGACTGCAGAAACAATAGATGCTGCAAGCGATAAAAAAGTCGAGAAAATCAAAATTCTAATAGATCCCGGGCATGGCGGAATAGACCAAGGAGCAAGTGGTGATATGAAAATTGCAGAAGCCCCCATTAATTTGGCCATATCCAAAAAGCTTATGAGTTTTTTGGAAGGAAGCGGATTTGAAGTCGAAATGACAAGGTATGATGACAACGGGCTATATACAGAGCTTTCAGGTACAATAAGAGCTAAAAAAAATGAGGACTTAAAAAATAGGGTTGAACTTATAAACAACTCAAATGCTGATTTAGTAATATCAATACATTTGAATTCTTTTCCGCAGAAACAATACTATGGAGCCCATGTTTTTTATCAAAAAAGCAATGAAGCAACAACAAAAAAAGCAGCGGATACAATACAGGAAAGCATGAAGAATATTCTTGACAAAAGCAATGGACGTGTACCCCAAATTAAAAAGAACATAAAAATAATGGATGATACAACCGTTCCCGTAATTTTAATCGAATGCGGATTTTTATCAAACAACAATGAAGAAAGAAAACTTGTTTCTGATGATTATCAAGAAAAAACCGCTTGGGCTGTTTACGCAGGTATCCTTGAATATTGGAATGCATTATAATAAATCAATTAAATTAAATACACTTTCATTTGAGAATGGAATAGTGTATTTTTTTTGTAATATTATAGCAAAAAATGTGAAAATTTTAGAGAATTCCTAAATATATGGTTGTAATTCTAATACTGA
>DNNJ01000190.1:0-1325 GCA_003487955.1 Clostridiales bacterium
AAAGATTTACCTTTCAGAACTGCGCAGAAACGGCGTTTATTGACATTGCAAATTATTCATGATATTATTAATTATCATTAACATTAGCGTGCAAACCGCACAAAGGTCGCAACTATGCGGCTTTATTTATGTATTACTTCACCAGATTTTTCATAGGAATATCATCAAAAAAGGAGCAATAATGGAAACAACAAAGAAATCTAACAATTATAACTTTGCCTTGGATTTGGTAGAAGACGGCAAAGATATTCAAATAGAAGAAATTAAAAAAAATCAGCTTCCCGCAAATGTAACTTCAAAAATGCTTTACACAGATATTGTTAAAATAGCATGGCCATCTGTTGTTGAACTTACATTGACTCAGCTTGCCTCCATGGTGGACTTGATGATGGTTGGAGGTTTGGGAGCCTGGGCACTTACTTCTGTTGGACTTACTGTCCAGCCTAAATTCCTTCTCATGACAATTTTCATTGCCATGAATATTGGTGCTACTGCTATGGTGGCAAGGTATAAAGGAGCGGGAGATAGTAAAAAGGCAAATCTAATTCTTAGGCAAGCTCTAATGATTACTTTATTCTTATCCTTGATTTCTTCTTTTATAGGTTATATTTATGCAGAAGAATTAATTCTTTTCATGGGTGCTGCTGAAGAAAAAACATTGGAAGGCGGTACAATATATTTAAAAATACAAATGGTTGGCTTTACATTCATGGCATTGACTACCACAATCACGGCAACATTAAGAGGTGTGGGAAACTCAAGAACAGCATTGATATATAATCTTATTGCTAATGTTGTAAATGTAGTTTTAAATTACCTTTTGATTGAAGGGCATTATGGTTTTCCCCGCTTGGAAGTTGCAGGTGCTTCTTTGGCAACTATAATCGGACAATTTGTTGCTTTTATATTTGCTTTGATTTATATTATGAAGGGTGACCAATATTTGCACCTTCGTCTTAAAGACGGTTTTAAACCTGATTCTCGTTCCCTGAAGCAAATAATAACCATAGGTGCTCCTGCTATGTTAGAACAGCTTTTAATGCGTGCCGGAGTAATAATATACGTAAAAGCCATTGCAGGTCTTGGCACTGTTGCATATGCAGTCCACCATATATGTATGAGTATTCAGGCGATGTCATTTATGAACGGTCAGGGTTTTGCCGTGTCGGCTACAGCACTTACAGGTCAAAGCTTAGGCAAAAACCGCTCAGATATGGCTCATGCCTATGTTCACAGAACAAGAAGACTTGGAATGTCTGTTTCAATATTATTAGGAATAATCTTTATATTCTGGGGCGGAAATATAGTTTCCTTGTACAATGATG
>DNNJ01000190.1:1598-5739 GCA_003487955.1 Clostridiales bacterium
CAGTCTTCCCAGTTTATTTTGGCAGGCTCATTAAGGGGCGCCGGAGATACAAGGGCTACCGCAATTATTATTTTTATAACAGTACTTTTAATAAGACCATTTTTAGCAATGTATTTAATAAATGTATGGAATATGGGGCTTGAAGGGGCTTGGTTTGCATTTATAGCTGATCAAACCATACGTTCGGCACTTGTTCTTATCAGATACAATTCAGGAAAGTGGAAAAGTATAAAAGTTTGATAACATTCATTCTTAAAATTCTTTTTCATATTTTAATGCAATTTTAATTTATCCCTAAAATATAATTAATATTAGGGTGGTATCTTATGTATAAGATAAATAAAAAATTATATATAGGAGGAATTATGAAAGTTACATTGGAACAAATCGATGAGCTAAGAAACAGAGTTAATGTAAGCTACGAGGAAGCTAAAAGAACCCTCGAAAAAAATGACGGGGATTTAATTAAATCTATTATAGAGCTTGAAAAGAAAAAAGGGAGAAAAGACGAAAAGAAAGGAAGCTTTACAGGTTTAGCAAATAAGCTTTTGGCTCTTAGAATGTCTATTAAAAACAAGGACGGAAATACAATATTAAATGTACCGGTAGTAGTTGTATTACTTACATTTTTAATGTCGTTTTGGTCTGTAATCTTCTTATTCGTTTTAGCTATACTGACATCCTGCAAGATAAATATCTACAAGGATAAATCAATTAATGTAAACAACTTAAAGAAAAATATGCAGGAAACGGTTGACAAAATAAAAGATAAGTCGGTAGAAATTTTCAAGGATGACGAAGAAGAAGAACTAAGAGATTCACAAGATGAGTCAGAAAATGAAATAATCATTGAATAAAAAACAATATCAGGTCTCCGGCCTGATATTTATTTATTGACACATCATATAATGTCATCCTGAGTGATAGCGAAAGAACACTTCATGACAAAAACTGATTGATATATATAGAAATAGATAGTACAATAAAACAAAAACGAGGTCATTATGGGTAAGAAAAATATTTTGATTGTGGAGGATGAGCAAAAGATAGCACGATTTTTGGAGCTTGAATTAAAATATGAAGGTTATGATGTAACAATAGCTTCCAACGGAAGAGAAGGCTTTGAAAAAGGAAAATCACCGGATGTTGATTTGATAATACTTGATTTAATGCTGCCCGGATTAAGCGGCATTGAAGTGTGCAGAAGATTAAGACAAACATCGGATGTTCCTATAATAATGCTGACTGCAAAGGATGATATTTCTGATAAAGTGACAGGGCTTGACATAGGTGCCGACGATTATATGACAAAACCCTTTGCCGTGGAAGAATTATTGGCACGCATCAGAGTATTGTTAAAAAGAAAATATCAAAAAAACAATGACGAAGATATATTGGAAATCGGGAAGCTTAAATTATGCAAAAACAATTACAAGGTTGAATACGACAGTGAAAATATAGAGCTTACCAAAAAAGAATTCGAATTATTGGAATACCTTATGCGAAACAAAAACATAGTATTATCAAGGGAAAAGATTTTGGACAATGTTTGGGGATATGATTATTATGGAGATACCAATATTATAGATGTATACATAAGATATATAAGAAGCAAGATTGACCAGAAATACAATGTAAGTCTTATTGAAACAGTTAGAGGAGTAGGCTACATTATCAGAGATTGAAGGAAGACAAATGGTAAAGACAATTCTTAGAAAACTGTTAAATTTAATTCTCTATCCACTTAGAATAATTATTAAATTGCTGATAAGCCTTTTAAAAAGACTTAAATTTTCAATTGCATTTAAAATTTCAACAACATATTTAATATTATACATTATAATAATTATGACAGTTGCACTTACAACCTCGGTAGGCTATTTAATATTTGAACTGCAGAAATTTGAAGATACAACTGCAGCAATGGATTCAGAAAAAATATTAAGCAGTTTTCCGGGTTTTAACAATATAGACGTAAAAGAAGAAAGCTATAATTCTTTTGAAATATTTGACAGTAATCTAAACACATACTTTACAACAGGAAGGCTGGGAAGGTACGCTGACAGCATTATAGTCATTGCGGAAAAAATAATTTATGACAATGAATATGTTCATTCGGAAAGCTTTACAAAAAATGGAGCACTTTATTATATGAACATAAGCTACCCCATGGAAGATATGCTTAGGGATGCATGGAGAATAAGTTTTATGGTTTTAATATCCGGAGCCATAGGTCTTATGTTTTTCGCACCAATAGTATCAAGCACAAGTTACAAACTAATCGTTCCAATAAAGAATATGACTGAAATAACCAAGACTATCACTGTAAATAACATAAACACCAGGCTTGATGTGAAAGGGACGGAGGATGAATTAAAGGAATTATCCGAAACCTTCAATGAAATGATGGATAGAATAGAAGGGGGATACAAAACGCAGCAGCAGTTTGTTTCAGATGCTTCCCATGAACTAAGGACTCCAATAGCCGTTATAAAGGGTTATGTAAATATGCTTGACAGGTGGGGGAAAGACGATAAAGCAGTGCTTGAAGAGTCCATTGAAGCCATTAAAAATGAAACTGAAAACATGCAGGATTTAATTGAGAAATTATTATTTATTGCAAGAAGCGATAGAAGCACTTTGAATTTTACAAAGGAAGACTTTAGAATTCGTACAGTTCTTAATGAAATTGAAAAAGAAACAAAGATGATTGATTCAACTCACAAATTGTATTTTAAATTTTATGATGATGCAACCATTTACGGTGATAAAATGCGAATTAAACAAGCTGTAAGAATACTTCTTGATAATGCCATGAAATATACTCCCCGTGGGGAATATATTATGGTTTCTGGTTTTATTCAGGATGAATACTACGTTATAAAAGTAGAGGATACAGGTGCAGGAATTCAAAAAAATGAGCTGAATAAAATATTTGACAGACTTTATAGGGCAGAACAGTCAAGAAGCAAGCAAATAAGCGGTCACGGATTGGGACTTTCAATTGCTAAAATAATTGTATTAGGTCATAAGGGTAAAATAAGGGTTAAAAGCACTCCCGGAAAAGGTTCGGAATTTAACTTGCTATTTCCATATCTTGATAGTTGAGCTAAATTTACTTTAGTCGACAAAATACATCAAAATAAGTCAGAGAAATATCCTTTCCCAAGTAGTATACTTAGCTTGTACATTATGCAGAAAGGATGATTATGTGAATATTCAGTTTATAGAAACAGGACAAGTATTGACAATCAAGCTCAAGGGCGAGTTAGATCATCACAGTGCTGACGAAGCAAGAGTTATGATTGATGAAAAAATTAAAAACGAAAGATACAATAAATTGGTAATAGATTTAAAAGGACTTGATTTTATTGACAGCTCAGGTATCGGGTTTGTAATCGGCCGATATAAAGTCATAAGAAAGCGTAACGGTGTAATAGAAATAGTAAATGCCGGCAAAAAGGTACGAAAGATTTTGGACATGAGCGGCATTGGAAAAATAATTAAAATAAAATAGGGGGACAAAATGCATAATAACTACGTATATATTAAAATACCAAGCTTATCTGTTAATGAATCTTTCGCAAGGGCTGCGGTAGCAGCATTTTGCTCAAGCTTGAATCCTACCATGAGCGAAATATCCGATATTAAGACAGCAGTGTCCGAAGCAGTTACCAATGCAGTGGTACATGCCTATGAAGATGAAATTGGAGAAATTGAAATTCAATGCAGAATTAAGGGGCAGGCAGTTGAAATAATAGTTGAGGATTTCGGCTGCGGAATAGCAGATGTAGAAAAGGCAAGAGAGCCGCTGTTTACAACCAGGCCGGAGTTAGAACGTTCCGGAATGGGTTTTTCTGTTATGGAATCATTTATGGATGAACTTGTTATATTGTCAGAAAAAGATGTTGGAACAAAAGTTATATTACGAAAAAAAATAGCTGAGAAAAAACAAAAGACATTAAATGAAGAAATTGATGAAGAAAACTCAGAAGACAATGAATAAAAAGAATGTCATACTGAGCGATAGCGAAGTATCTCTTCATTGAAAACATGAGATTCTTCATTGTATTCAGAATGACAATAACTTTAAAAGTTATTTATTTGAATGGCTGAAGAGCTAAAAATTAACAAGTTTATA